>CAZPNG010000283.1:0-11132 GCA_964587845.1 uncultured bacterium
CGCGTCTTGGCCTCCAGGAGATCGGGCTTTGGGAGCTCGGGCCACGCCACCCACGTCAGGGCGTAGGGGGCGTAGAGGATGCCGGCGGCCAGTAGGGCCGCGAGGCCCGAGAAAAACCACGCGCCCGAGCAGGCCCACAGGGCGCGCTTGAGCGTCGGGTGAAAACGGCGCAGCCCCATGCGAAGGAGTCCGTATGAAAAAGCAAGGAAGGCCGCGGAAAAAAGATAGCCGTAGCCGAACCGGGGCGAGGGCGCCGTCGCGAACCAAAACGCGATTCCCCCAATTGAAACGAGGAGCGGCAGCTTGAACGCGCGGTCCCTCGCCGAGCGGCGGCGCGCGCGCGCGGCCGTGCGCAAGATCAGATAAATCCCGAGTCCCGCGAAGACGAGAAGCACCTTGCCCGACGGATCCTCCCAGAGCCGGATCAGCCAGGCGTGGAGCCACCGCCAGCCGGAAACGATGTCCTCAATACGGCCCTCGGGATACCATTTCGGTGCGACGCGCGTCTCATCGATGCCGAAGGGCAGGCGCCCCCAGTCCCAAATGACGGCGGCCTCACCCGAGAGAAGAGCGGGGGGCGCGGCCCACGAGACAGACTCCAGACACCCTGCGCGCAAGGGATAGAGCGGACATCCCGAAAGCAGAACGCCCCGCACAATCCAGGGTACGAGTAGGGCCGCGCACGGCCATGCGAGCGCGCGCACAAACGAGGCCGTGTGCGAGGAGCGCGGATGCTGCCGCAAGCGCGAGGCACTGATGACGACTGCTCCCAGGGCCAGGGGGATGGCGGAAAGTTTCACCGTGAGCGCGAAAATAGACAGCGCCACCGCGAAAAACAGGGGCGCGCTCGCCTCGCGGTGCTTTTCGAGGTCTAGCGCCAGAAGGTGAATGACAAACAGAGTCGTGAGCGTGACGGGGAGATCGTAGGAGGGGGAACGGATGTTCGCCGACGCGATCGCCTCATAGAGCAGCGCGGCCGCGCACACCGTGAGAAACAAGTGCGCCAAGGAGAGATGCCCGCTCACGGTTTTCTTAAAAGAAGAGAACACCGCGCAGCCGAAGAAAAAAGCCAGGAGCGGATTGATGAGGAACGCGCTCCTGCCGGCCAGGGTGGGAAACTCGAGAAGTGCGGCCACCACAAACCACGAGGTGTTGAATCCCAATTTTCCCTCGAGATTCGCCAGGCCCCGGGGCATGGGACTGTCCGTCGCCCAGCGGATGGCTTGCAGGTGGTAAGCTCCCATGTCGAAGGGATAGGTTTTGACGGCCGCCACGGAAAGCGCGATGTAAAACCACAGGAGCGTGAGAAAAAACGCCTCAAAGCGCCCCAGGCCGGCGAGGATGGCCTTGCGGTTTTTCGCGAAGAGCGCGAGCCCGGCAACTGCTGCCGCCAGCGAGGGAAGGGGACTTAAAGGCAGGAAGACGTTTGCAGCCATGCCGGCCGCGGCAAGAGCTGCGAGGCCCACAAAGCCGTAGAGGCCCAGCGTGGCTTCACGCTCGAAGGCCGGCGCGAGAAAGCGGGGCAGGGCACGCCGGGCGGCCTCATGGCCCAGGCCCAGAATGGCGCAGATCCAGATCGCTCCGAAGCAGAAGATGGCAACCATTTCTACCAGTCGTATACTATACATTATAATGAAGCTCGAAGAGTTGGTCGGCACTCACCTGATGATCGGCGTCGCGGGGGACCGGCTGACGGGCGCGATGATCGAGCAGTTTCGCTCGACGGGGGCGGCCGGGCTCATCGCCTTTCGGCCGAACTTCGCTTCCGGGCGGGCGTTTCTCGCGCTCGTTGGCGGGCTCGAGGAGGCGCTCGGCCGAAGGCTCCTCGTGGCGGTGGACCATGAGGGTGGCCGCGTCATTCATCTCACCGAGGGCGTCACGGTTTTTCCCGACAACCTGGCGCTCGGGATGAGCGGCAAGGAGGCGTACGCCCGCCGGCAGGGCCATATCGAAGCGCGCGAACTGGCGCGCCTCGGGATCGATCTCAACCTTGCGCCCTCCCTCGACGTCCTCACCGACACCTACAGCGCAATCATCGGCATCCGCTCCTACGGCCGGGACCCAGATCTTGTTGCGCGCCTCGGCGCCGCGCGCATCCGCGCTTCGCAGGCCGAGGGGCTCTGGAATTGCGCCAAGCATTTCCCCGGCCTCGGCCACTCGCCCAAAGATCCCCACCGCGACCTGCCCGTGCTGGAGACGCCGCGCGCCGAGCTCGAGCGCGTGCACCTCCCGCCGTTTCGCGCCGCGATCAAGGCCGGCGTGCGCGCCGTCATGACCACGCACGCGGCGTATCCGAGGATCGACCCCTCCGGCCTCATCAGTACGTTTTCCAAGAAGATTGTGCGGGGCCTCCTGCGCCGCGACCTGGGCTTCTCGGGCCTGGTGTTGAGCGACGACCTGGAGATGGGCGCCTCTAGCAAGCTGTGCGCGGTGGGCGAGGCCGCGTGCCGGGCCGTGGAAGCGGGCCACGACATGGTGCTTCTCTGTCACAAGGCTCGGGCGCAGCGCGCGGCTCACCGGGCGCTCCTCGGCTCCTACCGCAGCGGGCGATTGCCCCGCAAGGGCCTCGCCGAGAGCGCCGCGCGCATCCAGGCGCTCCTCCATCGTGACCGCTCACGCGGCGGCCCGCCGAGGGCGGAGAAAAAAGGCGAGGAGCTTGCCCGCGCGATCGCGCGCCAAGCGGTGCGGGCCCAGTCTCCCCGTTTGCGCCTCGGGCCGGAGCCCGTGTGCGTGGTGTTCCCGCGCCTCTCGGAGCTTGCCGGCAGGATATCCATTGAAGAAGATTTTCTGGATGAGGCCGCAGCCGTCGGCCGGATGCTCGGGCGGCGGGGCATCCGCGCGGCCGAGATTGTCATCGTGGGGCTTGACCCGAGCCAACGCGAGATCGAGCGCGCGCTCGAGGCGGCCCAAAACGCGGCATCCACTCTTTTTTTCTGTTACGACGCGCACGCTTCTCGCGCGGAGCGCCGGCTGCTCGCGTCGCTCGAGCGCGCAACGCGGCGGTGCACCGTGGTGTTGTTGCGCAATCCTTATGATGAGGCGTTTGTGAAGCGCGCGCCGTGCCTCAAGGCCTTCGGGTTTCGCCGCGCCCAGATCGAGGCCGTGTTCGACGCCCTGTTACGCAGTCCTCAAGTGAGGTCGTCGGCGCGGAGCAAGCTCGCTATCTCCTCGAACCGAGTTTGCTCCGCGCCTCCTCTCACGAACTTGTGATATAATTCGAACCGATGTCTTACCTCGTTTTTGCGCGCAAATTCAGGCCCCAGCGCTTTGAGGATGTCCTCGGTCAGGAGCACGTGACGCGCACGCTCGTCAACGCGATCGAGCGCAAGCGCATCCCGCAAAGTTTCCTCTTTACCGGCATGCGGGGCGTGGGCAAGACCACGACAGCGCGCATTCTCGCCAAAGCCCTGAATTGCGAGAAAGGCCCCACCGCGAAGCCGTGCGGCTCGTGCGTTTCCTGCGAGGAAGTGACGCAGGGCCGTTCGCTCGATGTCCTGGAGATTGATGGCGCTTCCAACCGCGGCATCGATGATATCCGGGAGCTGCGCGAAAACGTGAAGTTCAAGCCCGCCGCCGGCCGCTTCAAGATCTACATCATCGACGAGGTGCACCAGATCACGCCCGACGCGTTCAACGCCCTCTTAAAGACGCTTGAGGAGCCCCCGCCGCACATCAAGTTCATCTTCGCGACCACCGAGCCCGCCAAGGTGCCGGCCACGATCACGTCGCGCTGCCAACGTTTTCATTTTCGAAGCCTCTCGGTGCGCGAGATCACAGCCAAGCTGGCCGAGATCGTGCGCGCCGAAAAACTCTCAGCCGAGGAGGAGGCGCTTTACACGCTCGCGCGCGTGGCCGAGGGGAGCCTGCGGGACGCCGAAAGCCTGCTCGATCAGGTGGCGAGTTTCGGGGCGGGCAAGATCAAGAGCTCTGATGTGGTCGAGGTGCTGGGGCTTCCCCCCGATGCGCTGGTAGCCAAGTTTGCGCAAGCGATCCGCGTGCAGGATGCCAAGCAGGCCGTGCTTTTGCTCGATGAGGCGGTGCGCGAGGGCCTGGATGTGGCCCGGGTGTTGCGCAGGTTGACGGAGCATTTTCGCGACCTGCTGGTCATCCGCGTCTGCGGCTTGGAGGCTCAGGTCATCGAAGCTTCAAGTGAAAAATACGCCGAGCTTGCCGAGGCCGCCCGGGGCTTCGAGCGCGAGGACCTAGGGCTGATTCTCTCGATGCTCTTTCGGCTCGAATCCGATGCGGCGCGCAGCGCCACGCCGCGCATCACGGCCGAGGTGGGCCTCATTCGCATCGCGACGCGCGTATCGCTGGAAAGCATGGACTCCATTTTGGAGGCGCTGAAAGGATCTGGAGCCCCCACTGCTGTCTTGCGACAGCAAAACGTGGGGGCGCCTCGCGAGTCCCCGCGGCCGGGCGGGGCTGCCGCGGCTTCGACCCAACTCCCTGCGGGAGAAGAGACTCGAAAGAGCGGGGGCCGGGGCATTCGAAGCGAGCAGCGCGAGGAAACCGTGATGGAGCAGGCAGGGGCGGCCACGGCTACTGCGGTGGGCGAGAAGCCCGCGCGGGCGATCGCGCTCAATGAAGTGGAGGCGGTGTGGCCGAGGGTGCTCGAGGCCGTGAAACAAAAGAAGATGCCCACCGGGATTTTCCTCTCCGAGGCCGAGCCCGTGGAAACGGACGACAACCTGGTGGTCATCGGCGTGCCGAATGAGTTTCGCTTTCATAAAGAGATGTTGGAGCGCCCGGACAACCGGCGGCTTGTGGAGGAAACGATCAGTGCGCTCCTGTCCGCGCGCGTGTCCGTGAAGTTCGTCATCACCCGGCCGGAGCAAGTGGCGCAAAAAGGGGACCCGGCCCTCGCGCCCGAGATTGTGGACGCCGCCCTGCGCATCTTCGAGGGCCGCATCCTCAAGAAGGACTAAGGTATGGCGGCTTACTCGGAATCGCTCGCGCGCCTGATCAAAGCTCTCTCAAGGCTGCCCGGCATCGGGCAGCGCTCGGCGGAACGCATCCTCTTTTACCTGCTCAAGGCGTCGCGCGAAGAGGTCGAAGAACTTTCAACGGCCATGCTGGAAGCCAAGCGCGAGGCGCGTTTTTGCAAGGTGTGCGGCAATTTTGCCGAGCGCGAGCTGTGCGTCGTGTGCGAGAACCCTGCGCGCGACGCGAAGCTGATCTGCGTGGTGGAAGACCCGAAGGATGTCGCGCGCCTGGAGCGCACGGGCCGCTTCAACGGCGTCTATCACGTGCTCCTGGGCGCGCTCTCGCCCCTGGATGACATCGGGCCCAGGGAGCTGCGGGTGAATGAACTTTTGAAGCGCGTGGAGCGCTCCGGCGCTCGCGAGGTGATCTTGGCCACGAACTCCAACTCTGAGGGCGAGGCCACGGCGTTTTATTTGGCGGAGGTGTTGAAGCGCAAGGGCGCCAAGACGACCCGCATCGCGCGCGGCATTCCGATGGGCGGCACGCTTGAGTTTGCGGACGAAGCCACGATCGAGCGCGCCCTGGAAGACCGCCACGCCATTTAGCATGAAAACCGCGTACCGGATTGAAAAGGATTCGTTGGGCCCGCGCAAGGTGCCGGCGGGCGCCTATTGGGGCGCGCAGACCTCGCGCGCGCTGGAAAACTTTCCCATCTCGGGCCTGACGCCGCATCGGCGCTTTGTGGATGCGTTCCTTTACCTGAAGAAAGCCGCCGCGCTGGCGAACCTGGAAGCGAAGGCGCTGGAGGAGCGGCGCGCCCGCGCGATCGTGAAGGCCTGCGATGAGATTTTGGGCGGCAAGCTGCGCGACCAGTTTGTCGTGGATGTCTTCCAGACGGGCGCCGGCACGGGGTTTCACATGAACGTCAACGAGGTGCTGGCCAACCGCGCGGGCGAACTCTTGGGCGGCAAGCTCGGCCGCTATGATCGCGTGCATCCCAATGATCACGTCAACATGGGGCAGTCGACCAACGACGTGTTCCCCACGGCCATGCGGCTCGCGGGGCTTCTCTTGATTCGTCAGCGGCTCGAGAAGCCTCTCGATCACCTCGCGGGGGCCTTCAGCAAGAAAGCCAAGCAGTTTGACCAGGTCCTCAAATCTGCGCGCACGCACCTGCAGGACGCGGTGCCCATCCGGCTTGGGCAGGAGTTCGCGGCGTGGGCCATGTCGGTGAGGCGGCACCGCGAGGCGATCGGCGCCGCGGCGAACCGGATGTGCGAGCTGGGCATCGGCGGCAGCGCCGCAGGCACGGGCCTGAACACCGCGCGCGGCTACCGGGAGCGCATCCTCAAGCACCTCTGCAAGCTCACGGGCCTTCCCCTGCGGCCGGCCCCCGACTTGCGGGAAGCCATGCAGAGCCAGCGCCCCGTGGCGGAGGTCTCCGCGGCGCTGCGCAACTTCGCTGTGGATCTCGGCCGCATCTGCAATGATTTGAGGCTCTTATCTTCGGGCCCCACCACGGGGCTCGCGGAGATTCACTTGCCCGACACGGCGCCCGGAAGCTCGATCATGCCGGGCAAGGTGAACCCCTCCATACCGGAGATGGTCAATATGGTGTGCTTCCAGGTTTTCGGCTGCGACCAAACGATCGCCATGGCGGGGCACGCCGGCCAGCTTGAACTCAATGTGATGATGCCCGTCATGGCGTTTAACCTGAACTTCATGATCGAAATCCTCGGCAACGCGGCCGTGCAGCTTCGCTCGCGCTGTGTCGAGGGGATCACCGCCAACGCCGCCGTCTGCCGCCGCTATGCCGAGCGCTCGCTCGGCCTGGCTACGGCCTTGAACCCGCACATTGGCTACGCTCACGCCGCCGAAGTCACCAAAATCGCCCTCAAACAGGGCAAGACCATCCTCCAGGTCATCCGCGAGAAGCGGATCCTCACCGACGCGCAGATCAAGCGCATCATGGACCCCCTCCGCATGACCGAACCCCACTAACCGAGGGACAGGTCCTCCCATCCACCGACAGCTCATTGGGTTACGTCAGGTGTGTCCCCAGGGATCCTCGGGGGACACACCTGACGTAACTCCTTTGCCAGTAAGTGGATGGGAGGACCTGTCCCTGTTGCAAAAGGGCCCGGAAGGTGTTACCTTTTAAGGAGTTACGCTTCAACCACGGGTAAGGTTGATTTCGAAACACCAACATGGGAATGCAAAACAAAACGCTACAGGCATGTCTTGCCTGTGTGGTGGCGATTTCTTTGCTCGTCACGGACACAGCGCCGCTCTATGCCCAGTCGCGCTTCGGCGCAACGTACTGGCCGCAGGAGAGTTCTGTCTCCGGGCCCCTTCTGGACATCGCGCCGGACCTCGCCCAGGTTGACCGGGTTTTCCTTCCCAATCCGCACCGCCCCGGGGATCCCCTGATCGTCCTGATTCAGGACGCTCACGCGAACCCCGAGGCCCAAGCCCGTATTCATGCGCTCCTCAAGGCTCTTTCCGGACAGGGCGTCGACACCGTGCTCCTGGAGGGCGGCGTGCGCGATCTGCACCCGGAGTTCCTTCGGCAAGGGGTGGGTGAGCAGGCGACGGACGCCCAGGTGAGCGAGGTCGCCCGGACCCTGGTGCGCCAGGGGGAGCTCTCGGGCGCCGAACTTTTCCTGATTGAGGCTCAAGGCAAGACGGCCGGCTACGGCGTCGAGTCGCCGCCCCTGTACCGGGCAGACCTGAAAGCGTTCCTCCAAACGCGCCGCGAGCGCGAGAAGTCCCGCCCCCAACTTAAGGCTTTCAAAGAGCTTCTTAAGCGCCGGCTGCCGGCTGCTTCCAAGCCGCTTCGGGAGTTCCTCACGGCCCGCGAAGCGTACCTGGACCGCGGCGAAAGTCTGGAGCCCTATCTGGCCCTGCTCATCCGAGAGGCAGCCGTGACGCTCGGCAAGGACCTGGCGAGCCCCCGCTATCAGGCCGAGGTGCCGATGATCACACGCCTCGTCATGCTTAAAGGCCTTGAGGACACGATCCGCAGGCTCGACCAAAAGTCGCTCGCGAGCGAGCGGGAATCCGTCGTGCGCCACATGCGCGCGGCCGGCGCGCCGCAAGACGTCATTCGCTCCTTCGAGTCGGCGGCGGGCGAGAACTCGAAGGCAGGGGCTGCCGGCCCCCGCGGCCGCTCGCGGCTGGCCTTCGAGCGCGTGGTCGACGCCCTGCCCGGCCTGGCGAGTTTCCGTCCCTACCCGGCCCTTGCCCTCTTTGCGCGCTCGCGCATTCTCGAAGACGAACTCGATCCTTCCCGCCTGTTCCAGGAAGTCAAGCTGCTCGGTCGCGAGGTCCTCCACACCTTACCCGAATCGCCTCGCGACCGACAGCTTGCCCGACGCCTGGAACGCGTTCGTCTCGTCGAGAAAGCCCTGGCCCTCGAGCTCGACCGCAACGAGTCGACTTCTCTGCAGAGATCCTTCGGTCGCGCTTCGCGCTCCCTCAGGATGACAAACGCAGCATCTGTCATCCTGAGCGGACCCTCCTGGCTCCGCGAAGGATCTCTCAATCTCGCTCCTGTGCTCAACTTCTATGCTCTGGCGGTGGCGCGCGAGCGGCACTTCGTGCGCGAGGCGCTCGCGCGGCTGCGCTCATCCGTAACCGGGCGCGTGGCGCTCGTCACCGGCGGCTTTCACTCGGACGGCTTGCGCCAGGCCCTGCGCTCGCGTGCCATCGCCCACATCGTGCTCACGCCCCGAATCGCCGATCACGCCGCCCCCAAGCAATATGAGCGCGTGATGGACCGGCGCGCCCAACTGATCGTCGGCCGCCATACGATGGCGCCCTTTCTCTTGATCGACGACCCGCGCGATGTGTCCCCCCGGGCGAGCCTCTCCGCCCACCTCGCGCCCATCCGCCTCGTTGCTGCGAGAGCAGCCAGGAAGCCGCTGCCCCCGGAGCAGGTTGTGCCGCGGGTTGAACAGGGGGTGGCGCAGATTCGCACGCTTTGGGAACAGACGGAGCGCGAGCCGGGGAACCGGGCCGCCGCCCGCGCCCTGTCGGCAGCGTGGGGCGCGTGGGCGGGCATCGGCACCGCGGCGGGCTCGCTCCTGACCGGCTTTCTTCATGAAACGCCCCCGCTCGGGACCGAGCTGGGGCTGGGAAGCGAGAGGGGAATCCACGCCGTGATCAACGCCCTGGGCCGCGTGCGGGGACGCTCCGAGACCGCGCTTGTGAGCCGCGGCAATCTGTCCACCGCGCTGGCCTGGTCGCGCCAGGAGGCCCTGGCGCCCGCGCTCGCGCGCTGGCGGCACTTCAAGTCGCGCCCCGACACGCTCAACCGCGTGCGCGCGCGCATGGTGTTGATGGATGTGATTGGGGGCGCGGATCTCACAGGCGAGACCTTTGCTCAACTGCTCCGGGAGTGCAAAGGCGAGGATGATCTCGCGAGAACCTTGCTGGACGTGCTTCCCGCATTCATGGCCCACCTCTCGACGGTCAAACTCGACCCCGTTCGCGCTGCGTTCTACACCATGGCAGAGGGCTATCCTGATTCCCTGCGGATCAATCTTCTGAAGAAGCTCGTCGAATATCCCAGGCCCCATGAGGCGGACCCCGACGGAAAAACGCAGGCGTGGGTGGCCTCGGCCGAGGCCGACGCCGAGGCCCTTGTGCGGAAAGTCCTGGCACTCAGGGATCAGGCAGGTTTGGTCTACCGTAGGAGGATTCAGCGCTCCGTTTGGATTCCGCTCTCGGCGAGCGTCTTGATCCTGGAGGAAGCCAGGCACAATCGATTCGGCGGCCGGTTCCGCTCCGTCATGCGAAGCGTGGTGGAGGACACGGCCTTTGTCGCTCGGCGCCGGGGGCGCGCGGACTCCGGGTTTGTTTTTGACGGGCGATACTACGCGGGAAAAACCTGGAAGCAGGTCGTGGGCGACATGGCTCATGAGATCGAGCACAGCGTTCGGCCCGACCTGTTTAAGAAGTCCAAGAAGAGCTTCTACCGGGAGTCGTTTAGTGAGTTCTTCTCCTTTCTGGGATCGCGGGCGTTCTTCGAAACCCTCGGCGACCCGGCCCCCTCGTTTGAAGAATTCGGCGCCGAGTTCGTCACGCGTAAAGAGGTCAGATCCAATCAAGGCGCGACGTCCGGAAGCTTCCAAGGTCATCAGGCGGCGCGCCTGGCACTCTCGGAGATCGAGAACCGGTTCCAAGACGGCCCGGCCGGCGGCCACATCCCTTGGCGGCGCCTCCAAGAGATGGCCTACCAGCTCGTCAGTGAGAGAGAGGAAGAGTACGCCGCAAAGCTTGTTGACAGGGGAGGCCGCCATGGTGTGTTCGCCGAGTTTATCTCGGAGCTTGTGCGCCGCGCGCATCAAGCCGGCGTCATTTTCCCGGAGCGCGAGCAGACACCTCCCGACTTCCCCGCGAAGCGGCCGCCGCGTGGCATCCGGGTTCCCGACCTCGCACTGCTGGCCGGCCAGCTCTCCGGGCGCCAGGCAGTGACGCGCGCAAGCGAGGTTCCCGAAGCCACGCGCCGCACGGATGAAATCTTCTCGCGCATCATGTCCGATCCCGCCTGGCTGCGCACGACCCTGAAAGCCATTGAGGTGCCCACCGATCCTTACACCCTGCAGCCGGGCCTGCAAACGGAGTTGGTCTTTCATCGCGTCGCGGGCGGGCGGCACCGCAGCATCGTTTTCGCGATCCCGCAGGATCTTCACCGCGTCGCAGTGTACCGGGTGGCGGGGCGGCGCTGGCTGCGGCGCAGCCAAAGAGACCTGCTCGATTCCTCGCGCCGAACGACTCAAGGCTGGGCGTATCTGGATCGGGCTGCCGGGCCTGACGGCTTGTTGAGCTTCAACGTCCTGACGGGTCAAACCAAAGGGGGCGAATCCTTTGCGGAGTTTGTCGCCAAGATGCTCCGGCGCGGCGGCTTGAAGAAAATCTGGGGTGGCTCCATCGGCAGCGAGGTCTACGCCCGGATTGTCAGGAAGTGGCTCCTGCTCCACTTTCCCTTTGCCGAGACGGGCGTCAAGATCGTGTATCGGAGCACGCCTTCCGGGAATGTTGCCGGGCTGGGGCTTTCACTGCCCTTCTCCCGCACACTCGAGTGGAGCTTCGGCTGGCGCGAGAACAGGAAGTTGATGAACTGGGTGTACGGACTGAATTTCGGTACGCGGCGCTCTCGGGTTTACGAGCCCGGAGCCGGTGAGATCCTGCTTCATGTTCAC
>CAZPNG010000284.1:0-4739 GCA_964587845.1 uncultured bacterium
GTGCGCCTGAGCGGCGAGCTGGGGCGTGAGCTGCTCGAGTCCCTGGTGACCGGGACCGGGCCTTTCGAAAGAGTCTCCCAGGACGAGACACATCATGCGGCGGTGAAGCACTTCCTCACGCGCCGCTATCCCGGAGTCCGCGCCGCGCGCAGGTCCGCCTCCCGGGCGAGCTCCCCGCCGGCGGATCCCGCGGTCGATGCCTGGATGGAGTGGGTTCGCAGCGGGCTGGCTCAGATCCCGGGACGGACGTATGCGGATGCGATGCGGGCTTTTCAAGAGCTGGCCGTGGGCTTGAAGGGCGTGATCGGTTATCAGCAGATGTCTCTGTTCGATAGGATTAAGTTCCGGTCGAAGTGGGTTCGTCTCCCATCGACAGCAGACCTGCCGCATCTTGGCGATGAGCAGCTCACGGAGCTGGGCCGCCAGCTTCGCGTTTACTGGAGGGAAGAAGGGTGGGAGGCCTCTTACGGGCAATTGGATGAATACTTTTCGGTTCTAAACGCGGACCTTCTGCCGAACAGGATTTACCGGGAAACCGAGCGGCGCATCCAGCTTTTGATCTCGGGCGGGAATCTCGAGGAGCGCCTGCTCGGCTTGTGGGCGAACATTGCCGATCTCGCGCTGCACGTGCAAGGGCTCAACGCCCACGTCGACCCGGAGCACTCTGACCTCCCGATGGGGGATCGCAAACCCGCGGACCTGGATCATCTCGCGGTCGCTGTGCGCCAATACATCCCGCTCTTCCTTGCCTGGAAGAAGAAAACCGGAGGAGTTGCGTCCCTGCCGCCCCCCACGGCGGGATATCGGGGGAGCTTGCCGGCGTTCACCACCCGCGAGCTCTACCTTTGGCCGCTTGCGCTGGCCATTGACCCTGTGATCCTGGATGTCCAAGTGGGCGGAGTGGCCGACTCGGACAAACTGCTGGAATTGCTCTGGCCGCCGGAGGCCGGAAAGCGCAGCGGCGAGCAATCGATCGAAGAGTATCTCCGGCGCATGCTTATGGACTTGGACGAGGTGGATGAAGGAGGTCGCCCGACCAGACAGAAGGTGAGCGACGGCGACGTGGCGGATTTCCTGGATGAGCTTCGTGCGATCCGCTGGAAGGAACGGGGATTCCGGCCTCCGGAGCTCGCGAGCCATCGGCACGCCAGCGATATCTTTACTCAGACCTTCATAGAGCGCCCGTTCCGCGAGCCCGTGTTTACCCTGGCGCTTCCCATCGAAATGTGGGCCGACAGAATTGAGGAGGCCGGAGCGTACCCGGAGGAAGTCATGCTCAGCGTGTTGGAGGGAGGTCTCCTCTTTGATGCCGACTCTGAAAGCCAGCCCGCACGCGATCGGGCTTATCCCAACCCGGAGGCGGCGCGCGCCGAGTGGCTGGCGCGCATGCACGCGGAGCTTCTTGCGCGCGCGGGGCGCCAGGCATCAGGCCGGGCGAGCAAAGAGCCCGTGGACCCGCAGGTGTCTGAACTTCTCTCTCGCGCCGGATTTCCTGAAGAATGGGTGAGTAAGAACGCAGCGTGGGTCGGGAGGCAGGCGGTTGAGCTTCACATGTGGGCTGAGAACAACACGAAGTGGAGATACACCGGAGCGGGGCAAGTAGGAGTTGATGCTTGGAAGCGCCGGGTCGAAGCGGCCGTTCCGCAGCTTGAGGCGCTGAACGCGGCCGTCTTGAAGGTGCCGGGCCACGGGCGCCTGACGCGCCTGGGAGTCTGGTCGCTCGCCGATCACTTTCGCGAGCAGATCAAGAACGTCACCTTCCGCCGGGACGCTGCCGAGAGCGCCGTCGCAGTGAACGACCTCCTGCGGTACTTTCTCGGCAGGCGGCTCTATGCCCTTGGCATCGTCGCAGTCTTGCGGGGCGTCATCACACAAGAGAATCTGCAGGACACCGCTCGCAGGGTCCTCGCGGACGGCCCTCAGGTGGCCGCCATGGTCCGGGCCCTGCGCAGGAGCTTTGCTGCCCAGAGAATTCAGCTGAAGGATGATTTCATTTCCTCGATGCTGGATGAGATTTTCGCGGCGCCCGACCTTGACGCTTGCCTCCTGCGCGTGCGCGACGCCGCTCCGTATCTCGCTGAGATGTACAAAAAGCAGCGAGGGGAGGGCGCAGGCGGGCGACTTGACGATCCCAAGTTCCTCCAGAGCGTTGACCTTGCCCCACGCACCCGCCGCCTCATTGAGCTGGGCGACGCGCTCAAGGCGGCTCGCCTGAAGCTCCGCTTCAGGACCGCCGTTCTCAAAGAGGCCGCGGCGGCGCCTGACGCTGTGAAAGCGATACCGGGTGTGATCAAGCAAGCTCGCGAACTCGTCCTCATCACGGAGAGACTGCAACGGCTCGGGATCATGAGCACCCACAAGTGGGAGCCCAGTGTGTGGAGGGAGGAGATTCAGGTATTTCTGCGTGCGATCCTCTTGGTGGAAGACCTGCCTGCCGTTCGCAGGATGCTCGACCGGGCTATTTCTAGACGCGGCGAACACATCGCTTGGGGCAAGATCATGAAGGGACTATCGCGGCGCAAGCGCGCGTTTTTCTCGCGCAGCGTGGTCCGCGCCAGTCGCCTCGGTGGCGCCGGGATCGCCTTTGCGGTGGGCTTTGCGCACGGCCATTACGTTTTCCTGACCAATTCCCATGTCGTTCAAGACGCATCGGTCCTTGATCTCGAGGGTCTGGATCAGAGCTATGGTCCGGCTGATGTCGTGCTCCGCCACAAGCGCCGCGAGGATGCTGAACCCGCAAGGGACATTGCCGTTCTCGCGCTGCGCGAGAGACTCGTCCCCTCCGGTGCAAAGCCCCTCGTACTTCGAATCCATTCGCGCGTGCGCGCAGGCGAGCCGGCCCTTCTGGCGGACGGCAAAAGCCGTGTTCTGCGGCCGGGCAAGGCCATCCCGGCCCGCAGGGTGGTTATGATTCTCGCGCGCGGCGAAGAAGCCCCAGCAGGCAGTTCCGGGTCTCCCTACCTTGTGGGCAGAGGCCGTTCCCGTGGAGTTTTTGCCGCCCACGCGAGGAGCGGGCGCATCGGAGCGCGCCTTAGCTCCGAGCTGACGCATGAGCTGCTCGATGCGCTTCACGGGAGACCTTCGCCCTTTGAAGTTTCTCCGTGGCTGAAAAACTCTTCTGCGCTGACAGCCGTGGAGACGGTCCTGCGGACGCGCTTTCCCGGCGGCCGGCGCGCCTCCGCCGCGCGCAGCTCGACTGACCCGGCCGTAAGCAAGCGCTTGGCCGAGATTCTTGCGGGCGTGGGAATTGCTCCAAAACGCGCGGGCAGCTTGGCCCGCATCGTCTTGCGCCGGGCCGGATGGGATGTGCCACTTGAAGTGGTGGAGGCGCTCAAGGACCCGATCGAGCGGATGTACCGGGGCATGTCAACGCAGCCGGCCGGAGGCAGTCTGGAGCACTGGCTGGATGAGCTGCTGCAAGAGGCATTCAAGCAGCGCGAGGTTGTGGGCGTGGTTTCGGACATCGCCAACGTGGCGCCCCAGCTTGGGCGGTGGTTCGAGCACCTGTTCCTGTTGAGGGCTAAATGGAGCCCCAACAATGAGGTTAGGGGTTGGTTTCTCATCGTGCCGATCCTTCAGGCAGTGGCCAAGAAGCGCGAGATGCGCGATCACGCGGTCATCGCTTCGCTTGAAGCGCTTACGTCTGCTCTCGATCGCCTGAACGTGGCGCCCATATGGATCCTCACGCTTCTGGCCTTCATCGCTTCGCGCCCCGACCTGCCGGCGGCCGTGGCTCGCTTCGACGCCCTCCGTGACGAGTTCTCGCAGCTGGGGCAGGTTCTTTCCCGGCACTTGCAGCAGACGAGCAGCATGCTTGCCCATGTTTGGTTTTTGGCGCAGATCCTGTCGAGCGGAGAGCTTTCCGTCGCAACCAAGCGGCTCCACGCGGCGGAGCGGCTGGGGGCGGCGGGCATCGCCGGCGGAGCGGCGGCCCTGGCCGATCGGATGATCTACGAACGCGCCGTGTGGGCCATCGACTCAGGAGGCAACGCTTTCGCAGTGGGACGACAGGGAGACACGTTTCTTCTGTTCACGGCGACCCACGTGGTTGAGCGGAGCTCTTCGGTTATCTTGACAAAAGGCCTGAAGAGGAATCCTGCGGCTCTGGCCGAGGTGGTTATCAGGCATCGGGGTCCACTCACAGATCCCACACCTGCCAGTTATCCCGGCGGCGACGCTGCCTTGATTGCTTTGCCAACCAAGCAAGCGGCGGCTCTTGGCATTCCTATCGAAACGATTCCGGTTTCGATCGGTGAGCCGGCTTCCCTCAAAAATGTGGCAGTCTACAGCGCTTACCATCACGGCAAGCTGGCTTGGGGTATCCCGGCCTGGATTGCGGACACCCTTGTCCTGTGGGACGCGCCCATCGAGGTCGGGGATTCGGGCTCTCCCATCGTGGACCGGGGGAACGCGCTGGGCATCCAGGTGGACAGCTTTCCGAGCGGGGTCCCATTCTCCGAGAAACTTTTTAAGAACATGCTGCGGGCTCTCGACGGGCAGGAGTCCGATTTCGAGTTGGTGGCTCAAGACGCCGGGATGCGCCAAGCAGCGAGAGAGTTTCTTGTCGAGCAATTGCAGGCCGCGGGCCGCGGGCGGCAAGCCGCCGCGCGCAGCTCGACGGACCCTGCTGTGAGCAGGCGCTTGGGCGAGATTCTTGCGGGCGTGGGGTTTGCTCCAAGACGCGCGCGAGACCTGGCCCGCATCGTCTTGCGCCGGGCCGGGTGGGATGTGCCGCTGCA
>CAZPNG010000285.1:0-6829 GCA_964587845.1 uncultured bacterium
GGTCATTCCCACTATGATAAATTTGGATGCCGGCAAACTGATCGTAACCCATCCTCACTTCAAATCCATCGACCAAACTATAGTCGCCTGCGATGAGGATCCCGCGGACAGTCACCGTGCCGACAGCCTGATAGAAGATCGGTTTGTCCTGCGTGCCCGACCTTTTGATCTGCACGAGAGAATCGCCATAATCGCCTTCGTTGAAGCGAACGGTGTCGCCGGGCTGAACGCTGTCCAGAATCGCTTGGAGTCTATTCGTGTCAGCGGGACGCACGTCGACGACTCTTCCGCCAGCGGACGTCTGGGGCATGTATCGCGTTGTGAATCGAGTTTCATAGGCCATGGTTGTGGCCGTTTCGCCGCTGGCCACGCCGTCGGAATCCTTGGCTGCGAGGCGAAACTCATAGCTCGTGGCCGGAGCAAGATAATCGACAAAACCGACGTATTCCATACGGTCAGTTTCAGTCCTGAACGGCGCATAGACGCGCTCCCAGACGCTTTGCCCTTCCCGGCGGATCCACGCCTCAACCTCGGAATTGCGATTCGCATCTCCTTCAAACTTGAAGGTGTACATCATGGAGTTTATTTTTGGGCTTCCGGTGAGCTCTCCAGGGGTCAGGGCGTCGCTTGCGCTCTCAGCGGCCGGAGATCCCACGGGGTTAAGCCCGGGCGGGGGGAGAGGCACATAATGCTCAGTATTGAAGTTGTAGCTGCCGGTCATCAGCGATGTCCGCGCAGTGGCAAATAAGTCATCTTGGACAGTGACGAGATCCCGTGGCGAAAAAAGGTCGCTCGCCCGCGTGCCGCCGGTCACCGTCCAGGCGCCTCTCGCGTCCACCGCGGACGCATGGAAAAGCGCTGTGTTGCCCTGCCGTTCAATGTATGCGTCGAATCCATCGCGAAAAGTAATGTTGGGAACCAAGATGTTCTTTCCATTTTGGCTCGCCACGAACTCCTCGTGCTTCTGCCAAAGCCCCTCTCGCCCAGGGTCAAAGCTGAACGCAAGCCACGCTCTGCGCTCACCCGGCGCATCTTGAACCATGATCAAGCTGGCTCCCGGAATGCTCGCGGGAGCGCCGATATCCTGAAAGCCAGCGAGACTCGCCGCCACCCGCCAGCCGTCAGACGGCAGGGAGTAAGCGAGTCCGTCCGGGGTCACGGCGGTTCGTGTTCCAGGCATTGTCCAGCCAAGACCGCGTTCAACGGCTCCGATGTCGGGCGCCGTCCCAAGATAAGCAGTTCCCAGGATTCGGGCGATCCCCGTATCCTTAAACTTCAAATCCTTGGGATTGAGCCCCGCATCGATCAGGGCGCTCTCTGAATCCAGCCAGAGGGGTTGGTGCGGATCGGAGCTGTAGGCCTCATCCCATGTTCTGGCAGCGGTGGGTGTCCCGGCATACTTGACCGGGTCTTCGCGGCGGAAGGAAACCAGATCTTCAACCCCACTGCGTTCAAACTCAGCAACAAGTTCGTTGAGCAGCTCGCGTGTCCGCTCGGAATCCCGTTCCGCCTCGCCCTTGCGCCACGCTTCTTCCAAAACTTTCGCAAAGGCCTCAAAATCCAGCCATGCTTCTTCTCTGTTCTGGCTGTAGCCGATCACCCCGTCTGGTGAAACCACGTACTCTAGCCCCGGGCCTTCCAGCGCATGTTCCTTGTCGAACGCAGACGGCTCGGACCCGCTCTTGTGAGTATGGAAGAGGACGTCGGCCTCGCCGCGAATGATCTCCTCGACTCTCGCGGTCGCCCCCACCTCGCGCTGCCGGTTGGAATTGAACAACACAAATTCCCCGTTCAGCACAGCCCCCGCGATTTCCTCAAAGGGTTCAAGTGAAAACAAACGCTTGAGTTCTTCTGCAGTTGGCGCATGGCCCAGAACCAGCGCCACCGCGGCATCCTGCGCCTCGAATTCATCCACTGCCTGGCTCACGGTGTAGCGATCATGCGTGCCGGTGACTCCCGAAAACTCATTTGATGGATCGGTGGGCTCGGAGAGCGGCGTCTCGACCAGGGAATCGACGGGTTCTCGAGGCTGTGGGTCGACGGTCGATGAGGCAGGCTGCTCGCTCAAAGCAGGGACTGTCGGAATCGCCCTGCCTTGCTCGTCACGTGTGGGCGTTTCTGCGTAGGCGAAGTCTAAAGGATAAGGAAGAACTTGCTGAAGAATGAGGGCGGTGACGAGCAAAAGGCGGAAAGTGACTCTGGTATGATTAGCAAAGCTGATCATTTGCCCGTTAGTAATATTCATTTCTTTACGTCTACGAGTCATGATAACACACTTTGTCTTCTATTGCAATCAAGTGGAAGCAAACCTTATCATCATGTATAAACACGATACACCCCGCCCAAGCAAGCGGGTTCCTGTAGGGATGGCTGCTTTCGTGGCTTAGTGTTTGTTGAAGGTTCGGTGCGGGATGGAGACTTTCAAGGACTTCATCTAACTCTGCCGGCAGTTCCAGGGTCATGGCGCTCCATCTCCATGCCCCCCATGTAATCCTTATGTCGATTCCCTTAATCTCAGTATAACACATGCTTTAGTTTTTGCAGGTTTGGGAGTCTTGGTGTGCGGGCGGGCACGCGATCCCCTGAAGTGCAGCAAAGTTTTGCGGCGGTGTGGACGATAATAGGCGGGAGCGAGCATTTTCCTTGACAGCATGAAAAGGGCCGTGCTACGATGCCCTGGCTTTCCTAACCCTTTCCGAGCAACGGGGTTACCGTGATCGACCGAAAAGGAGTTCAGCAACCCCCCATGAAGACTTTCTGCGGCCGCACTCTGATGGTTTACCTTGCCTTCTCCATCTTCCTGGCAGCCGGCTGGGCATCCCGTGCCCTGGCGGACGAATCGGAGGCGATCCAATTCCGCACCCAGGGCTATGAGGCCCAGCAGGGTGGGGACCTGGACGAGGCGGAGAAGCTCTATAAAAAGGCCATCAAGGCCGATGAGACTTACGCTGCGCCGCACAATGATCTGGGCGTGATTTACGAGCAGCAAGGGGACTTCAAGAAGGCGGAGAAGTTTTACAAGGACGCCATTCAGCTGAATCCCAACTACCCCGCGGCCTACACCAATTTGGGCTTGCTCTACGAAAGTCAGGGCCGGGACGCAGAGGCGCTGGACGTCTGGAAGCGGCGCGCCGAGATGGGCGCCCCGGATGATCCCTGGCGTGACCGCGCCCGCGACAAGATCGCGGCCCTTGAGAAGCGGGTGGGGGCGCCCGCGCCTGCCGCCCCCGCTCCGGCGGGCGGGCAGAAGGAGCGCGCGAAGGCGCTTGAAGCGGAACTCACCCGGGCGACGGCGAAGCCCGCGCAGCCGCAGCCGGCTCAGCCGCCGCGCGGCGAGCGCTTCGAACAGGTGGTCAGCGGAAAGTCCTACACCACGGTGAAGTTCGGCCAAGCTCCCCCCGGGCCATCGGGTCCCGGCGCCAGGCCGCCGGCCGCTGACGAGTGGGCGGCCCGCAAGGGCAACGACTGGTACGTGCGCACGCCGCAGGCACAGGCCGAACGCGCGTTTGCCGAAGAAGAAGAATGGCACCTCTCGCCCGAGACGCGCGCCAACGCCTTTTTGCTGCGCGCGCAGGCGGCCATTGAGGCCAAGGACTATCAGCGGGCGATCGATTTCCTCAGCAAGGCGCGGGCTCTGGATCCCGACAACGTGAAAATTGAAAAGGTCTACTGGAAGGCGCGCGAGTCGCAGATCGAGGAGGACATCCTGCGCGCTTCCATAGATTCCCGCGTGCACAACCGGCGCAAGATCATGGAGGTCGAGAAATCGTGGTTCCCGCCGGTTCCCGACGAGGTGCCGGCCTTCGACCGCGAGCGCTACATTTACAAGGGCGTGGAGAAGAGTGAGGCCCGCAAGCTCCTGGAGGAACGCGCCCGGCAGGTGATTCCCGCGATCGACTTCACCGAGGCGCAGCTCAAGGACGTGATCGAGTTCCTCGCGGTCTCCAACGACATCAATATCGTGTTGGATGAAAAAGTGGTGCCGCCGGCCGAGACCGTGACGGTGCACTTGAAGGACATGCCCTTGATTGAGGCGCTCGACATCATCCTGCGCACCAAGGGCCTGAAGTACCGCTTTGAGGAAAACATCATCTGGATCACCACCGCCGAGCGGCTCCTGGAGGAGGACCTTGAGGTGCGCGCCTACGACGTGCAGGACCTCGTGGGCAAGCTGCACGATTTTCCCTCCGAGCCGTTCGATTTCGAGAAGTTCATCGTGCAGACCCCTGAATCAGCAGGGGCTAAACCCACGACCTAATCTCCCGATGCGCCCCCGCGCATTCGCGCTCCCGTTTGCGGCACTTCTCGCGCTTGGACTCTGGACCGCGGGCCCCGGCGGCGCCAGGATTCCTCCCGAAGTCGAGCCCCCCGAGGCGGTGGTCAAGCAAATCATCCGCGGCGATGAAATTGCCCGTCCCTACGTGGTGACGGGCGAGGCGCTGGTGGGGCTCGTCCAGGGCATGGTTGATTTTTCGGTCGAGGGCTCGAGCGTGGTGTACAACCGGCAGTCGGGCCAGCTTTTCGTGCGCACGACGCCCTCGAGCCACGAGCAGATCGCGCAGATCCTCGGCTCCATGCGCCAGGCCGCGCGCAAGCAGGTGGAGATCGAGGCGCGCATTCTCACCGTTTCGTCCACGGATTTCGAGGGCCTGGGGTTTGATTTCGCGGGCCTCGACGTGACGGGCCAGCGCGGCACGGCCACGTTCGGCACCGCCACCTCCGCGACGGGCCTGCCGAGCGGCATCACGGACCCCGTCACGAATGAATTCAATAATTTCCTCAATTTCCCCAGCATCACGGACGTGGACGGCAACGAGCTCGGCGGGCAGTTTTCGTTCGCCTCGCGCAGCAAGCACGTGGACCTGCAGGCCATCGTGGACGCCATGGAGTCTAAGGCGCAGGTCAATACGCTGGCGGCGCCGCGCATCACGGTGTACAACAACCAGCGCGCGAACATCAAGATTGAGGAAGCGCGCAATTTTCTTTCGGAAGTCGATGCCGACTTGACGGCGCAGGAGGCCACAACCCTGTTCGTGGCGATTGTGTCGATTGAGACCGTGATCCGCCAGGCGCGCTCGGGCACCATTCTCGACGTGACCCCCACGATCAACTCGGACGGCACGATCACCCTGGATCTGCATCCCAATTTTGTGCGCGTAGATCTCACGAAGACCCAGACCCTGACGAACCGCGCGGGCAGCTCCAACTTCGACAACACCATCACGTTGCCCGTCTTCACCTCCCAGGCCATCGACACCACGCTCACGATTCCCAACGGGGGCGTGGCGGTGTTGGGGGGCCTGGTGACCGAGACCGAGACGGCCGACCTGCGCAAGCTGCCCTGGGTGGCCGATTTTCCGCTCATCGGAAAGCTCGTGACGGGCAAACAGGATGAGCAGGCGCGCTCTTATCTTGTCATGTTTGTGAAAGCTACGGTTGAAGATGCCAAATCGAGCCATGAACGCGTTCAGAAGCTGCGCTAAGCGCACCCAGCACCTGCCTCTCGTGACGCTGCTTGTGATGAGCCTGCTTGGGGGGCCGGCCCAGGCCCTGCCTCCCAAGGAGGCCGTCACGGCGGAGACGCTTGTGCAGCAGAACGTGGCCGACGACGAGGCGGTGGCGCCCTACGCGGTGACGGGGGAGGCGCTGGTGGCGCTCATGGAGCGCATGGTGGATTTCAACATTGAAGGCGCGCGTGCCATCTACAACCGCCGCAGCGGCCAGCTCTTCGTGCGCAACACGCCGGCCAACCATGGAAGGATCGAGGCCATTCTGAACCGGTTGCGCGAGAAGTCTCGCCAGCAAATCGCCATTGAGGCGCGGATCATCACGGTGTCGTCGACCGATTTCGAGGGCCTCGGCATCGACCTCGCTCTGCTGGACGCGCTCACGAAGAAGGGCCGCAACCAGACGCTGGGCACCGACCTGGCAGCCTCGACCTCGAGCCTGATCGCGCTTTCCTCAAGTCCCGCGGCGGCCGGCTCGGGCGCCACGAATACCTTCATTGAGTTTCCCACGATCGCGGACGCCAAAGGCGCCACGGCTCAGTTCGGCGCGGCGGCGTTGTCCTCGAACTTCGACGTGCGCGCCTTCATCGATGCCATCAAATCCAAGGCCGAAGTGAACACGCTTTCGGCGCCCCGGCTCACCGTGTCGAACAATCAGCGCGCGCACATCAAGGTGGAGACCGCCGAGTATTACGTGCGCGAAATCGGGGCCGAGGCCGACACGGGGGCCGCGTCCGTGAGCACGGACGTCTCGATCGGCATCGCGGAGTCCGGCACCATCCTCGACGTGACCCCCACCATCAACGCCGACGGCACGGTGACCCTCGAGCTTCATCCCCACTTCGTGCGCGTGGACCTCTCGCAGAAGCAAACCATCAACGTGGCGGGCTCCACCCTCATCTCGTCGGCGAGCCAGCCGTTCGTGCGCCTGCCGGTCTTCACGAGCCAGTCTGTGGACACGACGGTGACCGTGGAAAACGGCGGCACGGCCATCCTGGGGGGCCTGGTGAACGAAACCGAGAACGTGACCGTTCGCAAAGTGCCCATCCTCGGGAGCATTCCCCTTCTCGGGTGGCTTTTCACCAACAAGCGCTCCCAGGAAGTGCGCAGCTACCTCATCATGTTCGTGAAGTGCACGATCAAAGATCCCAGGAAGAGCTTCGTCGAGTAAACCAAAAGGTACCTGGTACCTTTTGGTGGGTCGAGGATACCCACAAAGGTCTGTTATACCAAAGTAGTAATGTCCCCTTCAGCCAAAGTAGAAATGTCCCGTTTGGGTGACCGTATCATGACCTCCTTGGGAGGAGGTCATGATGACAGAC
>CAZPNG010000286.1:0-10236 GCA_964587845.1 uncultured bacterium
CTTACGCTTTGCGGGCGAAGCCATCTCACTGAGATCCTTCGGGCGGTGGGAGATTGCCCTCAGGATGACGTTCGCACCGTGACTTACGCTTTGCGGGCGAAGCCATCTCACTGAGATCCTTCGGGCGGTGGGAGATTGCCCTCAGGATGACGTTCGCACCGTGACTTACGCTGTGCGTAAGTCACGTGCTCACGTCACTTGGGGATGGCGCGCTGGGATTCCGCCAGCAGCGCTTGAGGGTCGCAGGAGTTCACGGTGCGGATCTTGCCGGCCTTGCGGTCGGGCGCCAGCTCCGGCGACACCCGGTCCTCCGGCGCGTAGAGGATGATTTCCGTCTCCGAGGTGCGCGGCATCTGCGCCAGGCGCCTGGCCGCCAGCTCTCCCGACAGGTCAGGCAGCGCGGCGTTCAAGACCGCGAGGTCCGGGGCATCCGCGATGGCCTGCTCGAGGGCCTCGACGCCGTTCTTGGCGGTGGAGACCGCGAATCCGGCGTCGAGGAACGCCAGCGCAATTCTGCGGCAGGCCGCGGCGTCGCTGTCGGCAATCAGGACCTTGCGCTTGCGTGTGGGGCTTGGGCCCGCGTCTTGGGCCGCCTCGCCGTATCGCTTCGTGAAAATGGATCGGATCTGCGTCAGGAGGTCCTGGATCTTGAACGGCTTGGTCATGAAGGCGTCGGCTTCGAAGTCGCGGAAGAGCTGCTCCAGCTGCGCGCGCGCGGTCAGCACGATCAGAGGGTAACGAGAGCGGCCATCGGCGTCTGCGATCTCATGATAAAAGGCGATGCCGCCCATGCGCGGCATGTTGATGTCGAGGATGATGAGGTCGGGCGGCGCCTTGGCCAGCCGCTCGAGGCCTTCCTTGCCGTCGCGCGCGGTCTCGACCTGGTAGCCCTCCGAAGAGAGCACGTCCTTCAGCAGTTCCACAAGGTCGGTTTCATCGTCGATCACGAGGATCGTCCCTCGGCGTCGCGCCATGTCAAGATCCTCCTGCCGGGACTTGCTGGAACAGCGAAAGAAACGCCTGCGGGTCCTCCAGGTTCTTGAGTACCCCGGCTGGCCCTTCGGCGGCAAGCGCCTGGGCGCTTGTCGAGCCCGTAGCCACGGCAATGGCCTGCGCGCCGGCTTGCTTGGCCGAGCGAATGTCTGCCGGGGAATCTCCCACGACGAAGACCTCGTGCGCCGCGACCGTCTTGCCGGCCATAGCCCGGCCGCGCGCGATCGCCTGCTTCACGATCTCCGTGCGGTCCGCCGAGTCGCTGCCGTAGCCGCCGAAGGAGAAATAGTCTTGCAGGCCGGCGCGCGCGAGCTTGGCCTGCGCTGTGGCCTCGTAGTTGCCGGTGGCGATTCCCAGCCGGCAGTCCGTGCGCACCGCGAGCGCGCCTACGAGTTCGCGCGCGCCGGGCAGCACGCGGAAGCGCTCGCCGCGCGGAAGATCGGTCAGGAAATACGAGATGTACCGCTCGCGCAGGGCCGGGAGATCGCGGTCGGCAAGAGGGCGCGAGAGCGCGCGCTCGTGCATCTCGCGGAAGATCGCATCGTCGGTTTTCCCGTCGGGGCTGATGCCCTCGTACGCATTGGGGACTTGGAAGAGGTCTTCGAAGGCGCGGTTCAGGCTGACTCGGCCCGCGCCGCCCGTGAGAAGCAGGGTGCCGTCGATGTCGAAGAGGATCATCGGCATGGGGGCATTGTAGACAATTTCCGCCAAATCTGCTAGATGTAGCAAAAATCCTTTATGTGGTTCGCTCTTCTGTGCCTTGCCTTGAGTTTCCTCGCGCCCGCCTCCCTGGGCGCTTCCCCGCTGTCCCACGAAACGCGTCTGGCCTCCCGGCAGCCTTTCCGGGAGTACCTGGAGATGCGGAATACGGGGGACTACGAGAGAGCGCGCGCCGTGCTCGAGGGCCTGATTGCGAGGCACCCCGAGGATGCCGCCTACCAAGCTGCCATGGGCGTCCTGCTGCTTCGGGGCTCGAGGGATCCCGCAGCGGCTCTTCCTTACTTCGAGCGGGCCCTCGCGTTGGACCCCCATGACCCGTCCGCGATGACGGATTCGGGGGACGCCTACCGGCGGCTTGGAAAAGTTGAGCAAGCGGAGGCGGCGTACCGTGACGCCATTCGCATCGTGCCGTACGCCACGTGGACCGAACATGCGCGAAGTGAACTCAAAGCGCTGCGCTTCGCCCGCGAGGGGAGCCTCCTGCGCGATTGGCTCCTGATCGGCCCCTTCGAGCCGGGCGCCTACGGGCGCGCCGACGAGACATTTCCCATTCCCATCGACAGCCTGGATCTCGTGAACTGGGACCCTGCACCGACAGGCAAGTCGTGGGTGCGCCCCTTTCAAAATGCGCCGTTCGGGTTCGTGGATTTCAATGACGCGGTGGGACATCACAGGAAGGCGCGCGCGTTTGCGCTTGCTCACCTGTGGTCGCCCGAGAAACGGGACGCCGTGTTCCGCGTGGGCAGCGACGATCAGATGCGCATCTGGGTCAATGGCGAGCTCAGTCACGAGGCGCTCCTCGCGCGGCCCGCCGAGGTCGACCAGGACGCCGTGGATGTCACGCTGCGCAGAGGCTGGAACCAGATCGTGGTCGAAGTGGAGAACGGCTGGGGGGACTGGGGATTTTTCTTTCGCGTCACCGACCGGCGCTTTAACGTCTTAAGCGACGTCTTGTTCGATTGCACGCGCCGCGACCCGGCGGTTGGGCGCGCGATCTGGCGCGCGCGCACCCCCGGGATTCTGGGATGGTCGGTGAGTGCCCTGGTGGTCCTCAACCTGGTGTTCCTGGTGCTCGTGCTGGCCCTGCGCACCTCGCGCAACATGGCCATCACGCGCGCCAAGGCGGATTTTCTTTCGCACGTGAGCCATGACCTGAAGACTCCGCTCGCGTCGATCAAAATGTTTGCCGAGTCGCTCGCCTTGGGCGGCTTGAGCGAGGCCAAGCGCCAGGAATACCTGCGCACCATTGCCGACGAGATCGAGCGTCTGAACGAACTGATTGAGAACTTTCTCGATTTCTCGCGCATGGAGCGCGGCAGCATGACCTTTGAGGCGGAGCCGCAGGACCTCGCGGTTGTGGTCCGGGATGCGGTGAAACGCTTTGAGACAGCCCACGAGAACCCTGCACCCGTGCGCCTGGAATGTGCCGAGTCGCTCCCGCTCGTGCGCTTGAATGAGCGGCTGTTCTCCCGCGCGATGTCGAACCTGCTCGACAACGCGCGCAAGTACGCGCCCGAGGGCAGGGAAATCACCGTGAAGGCTTATGAACGCGACGGCGGCGTAGTGGTAGAGGTCAGAGACCTCGGGCCCGGAATCGGACCTGAAGAGCGTCAGAGGATCTTCGACAAGTTTTACCGCGGCCGCGCGGCGAGCGCGAAGGGCGTGGCGGGGACAGGTATCGGCCTGGCTTTTGTGAAACACATCGTCGAGCAGCACGGCGGCAAGATCGAGGCGCTCAGCCCCGAGGGCGGGGGCACGTGCTTTGCCATCGCGCTGCCTGCGGCTCGTTAAGGGAGAGGCCCAATGGCGCACATTCTGCTCGTCGAAGATGAAAAAAAATTGAGGGATGGGCTGCGCGACAATCTGGTGCGCGAGGGCTACCGGGTGACGGTTGCGGAGGACGGCGAGCGGGCGCTCGAGGCGTGGCAGTCGGGCTCCTTTGACCTCGTGCTTCTCGACATCATGCTCCCCAGGAAGAGCGGGCTCGCGGTGTGCAGCGAAATCCGTCAGAAGGATACGAAGATCCCCATTCTGATGCTCACCGCGAAGGCCGAGGAATACGACGTGGTGATGGGCCTGGAGGCCGGGGCGGACGATTACGTGACCAAACCCTTCGGGTTGGCCGAGCTGCTGGCCCGGATCAAGGCGCGGCTGAGGCGCTCTGTGAGCGCGGTGAAGCCCAATCGGCTTGAGCAATATGAGTTCGGCGATGTGCGCATTGATTTTCGCAAGATGGAGGCGTTTCGGGGACGGAACGCTTTGGCTCTGACGAAGCTCGAGTTCGACCTTTTGGAGCATCTTATCCGCCGCCGCACGGAAGTGGTGTCGCGCGATGACTTGTTGCGCGAGGTGTGGGGCTATGAGCATGCGCCGTTTACGCGCACCGTGGACAACCACGTGGCGCACGTGCGCAAGCAAATCGAGAAAGACCCCGCGAATCCGCGCTGGCTTGTCAGTGTCCGCAGCGCCGGCTACAAATTCCTCGGCTAATCTAGGGACAGGTCCTCGCATCCCCCTGCGTCACAAGGACTTACGCAAGAAGTGTCCCCGGGGGACACTTCTTGCGTAACCCAATAACTGGCAAGAGGATGCGAGGACCTGTCCCTCTTACAGAAAGGTTACAGAGGGGGTGCGAAGGGGGGACACAGCGAAAGCGGGGCTGTGATACAGTGACGATGTCCATGGGAAATGTTCGGGTGCCACATCTTGCAGCTGTAGTTCTCGGGCTCCTTTGCCTCGCGCCGGCGAGCCCTGCGCTGGCGCCGGTCGCGCGGCCGCTCCTCCGGGTCGGCGCGGAGCAGGTGGCGGGCAATTCATTTGCAATCCAGTTTGACGCTCCGGCGGACGCTCAGTACCGCGTGCTCTCCGAGTGGGACCATCAGGCCTGGCGCTGGCGGGTCGCGGCGTACCGCGCCGAAAGCGGCCACCTTCTCACGCGCGCGCCGGGCCGCTACACCTACCAAGTCACCTTCCTGAAAAGTTTCTCGGGGCCGGGCCCCAACCTTCTTGGGCGGACCGCGCCCGCGACCGTCACCGTCAGGCCTCCTCAACCTTCATGGATCAGCGTGCCCGAAGAACCGCTCTCCGACGGCTACTCCCTTCAGTGGGTGGGAACGCCCTACGCAAGCGTCTACGAGCTTGAAGAATCGAGCACCTCCGCTTTTTCGGGCCCCTATCGCGGCACGTGGGTTGCCTCTCCTGCGGAAAATGTGCGCGCCCATGCGCCGGGCACGTTTTATTATCGCGTTCGCTCCTGGAGCGCCCGGTTTGAGGCCGGTGGCCTGGCCTCCGCCTGGTCTGCGGTGGCGCAGGTGCGGGTGCTTTCGGACGAAGACTTTCTCGATCTCATTGAGCGCCGGGCCCTCGACTATTTTCTCCAAGAGGCGAGCCCGCGCATTCATATTCCCAAAGACCGGGCCTCGGACGTGCGCGCCATCACACGGCCGGTCTACAGCATTGCCGGGGCGGGCTTCCAGCTATCCGCATTGACCGTGGGCGTCCAAAGAGGTTGGATCACGAGGCAATTGGGAGAGTCTAACGCCCGCAGGATACTGGAAGCCGCTCTCGGCTTTGAGCACTGGAACGGGTTTTTCTATCACTTTGTGGGCGAGGACGGCCGCCGCCAAGTGGTGCCCTGGAAGAGCGAGGTCTCCTCCATCGACACGGCGCTCTTCGTGGCGGGGGCCCTTCAGTCGGGCTCCTACTTCGGTGGCGAGGTCGAGCGCCTCGCGCGCACCGTCTACGAACGCGTCGATTGGCCCGCGATGCACGACCTGGAGACCGGGTATTTCCGCATGCGATGGACGCCCGAGGAGGGCCTGGGCCTCTATTACTCCGACACCAGCGAAGCTTTGATGTTGTATCTTCTCGCCGTCGCCTCGCCGACGCACCCGATTCCTCCCGGAAGCGTCTACACCTTCGAGCGGCCCATTGGATCTTACGGCGACTCGGGGGCGTTCGTGCGCACGAGCGGCGGCGCGCTTTTCGTCTATCAGTATCCTCAAATCTGGTTCGACTTCCGCGGCACGCGCGACGCGCTGGGCGTCGACTGGTGGCAAAACTCGATTGCGGCGGCGCGCGCGAACTTCCGCTACGCCGTGAACCATCCGGAGCTCGGCACATCCGACCTCGTCTGGGGCTTCACGGCCTGCGACGGGCCGAGCGGTTACAAGGCGTATGGCGCCCTGCCGGCTCAATATCTCGAAAATGACGGCACCGTGGCGCCCACGGCTGCGGGCGGCTCTTATCCCATGACGCCGCATTTGTCGCTGCCGGCCCTCAAACACTTTTACCAGGCGTTCGGTGACAAGCTCTGGGGCCGCTACGGATTTCGAGACTCGTTTAATCTCAAATACAATTGGTTTGCTCCTGACACGCTGGCCATCGACCAGGGCGCGTTGCTCCTCGCCATCGAAAATCACCGCTCGGGACTGATCTGGGAGACGTTCAGTCTCAGCGGGGTGCCGTTGCGCGCCTTCCAGCGCGCCCGCTTCCAGGGCTTCGCTGCGCCCTCCGCTTTGAACGTGCTCGAAGACTTCGAGGATTTCAACCTCTGGTCGCCCGAGCGCACGGTGGGCTGGTGGGACATCGACGGCTCGACCGTGTACCGGCGCAGGACCGTCGTTCGCGCCACCCACAACGGTAGTCTCGGCTCCATGCGCGTGCGGTACGACAAGAAGGACAAGCCCTGGTCGCTTTTCAGTATGAATATTGCCCCGGGGCAGCGCCTGGCCAACTTCTCGCGCTACCGCAAGATTTCCTTCTGGGTTTACGGGCGCGCGCGCCTGCTGGTCAAGCTGCGCGATCGCTCCTTGAAAGAGCAGGACGTGGGCATCGTGGAAAGCGTCGAGCCCGATCGCTGGACGCGCCTGGAGCTCGACTTCAGCCACCTCACCTTGAATCTCGCCGACATCGAAAACGTGTACTTCTTCGCGGCCCCCGGCCAGCAAAACGTCCGCGGCGAGTTCACCCTCGATACGATCGAACTCCTCTGATACACTACGGGGTCATGCTCGACCCCGAAGTCCTCACCTTTTTCGAGCGCTGGAACGCGCGCGACTTCTACGCTTGTCATGAGGTGCTCGAGAAGCGCTGGCTCACCTTGCCCGCCCAGGACCCCCGGCGCGCGTTTTACAAGGGCCTGATTCAGGCGGCCGCGGCTTTCCACCTCCTGTCCCGCCGCCGCCTGCCCGGCGCCCGAAAGCTTTTGGCGAGCGCTACGGCCCACCTCGAAGTTTTCCGCCCCACCCATCAGGGTCTCGACGTTTCGGGATTTTGCCTCATGCTGGCCGAGTGGCGCCTGCGCCTGGAGCGGACGGGTGAGATCGAAATTGCCCCCGCCGAGCTGCCGGTGCTACAATTGCAGGCCTGTGAGCCGAAGTCCTGACCGGCTTCGGACGCCAACCATGCTGAAACGGGCCTCGCTGCTCCTCATCGTAGCGGTTTTCTGGGTTTTGAGCCGGGCGGCTCCCGCCTGGGCCGAGGAGCCCACGCGGCCTGATCCTTCCGGATCCATGAAGCTTGCCGTCATCGACCAGGCTCTTCAGTTCCATCAGAGGGCTGAGCAGACCCGCGCAGCCGGCGATCTGGCGCAGGCCGAGAAACTTTACAAGCGCGCGCTTCGAAGCGCGGGCGAGCTTCGGGAAGCTCACTTGGGCCTGGTTCAGATCTACGAGGCTCAAGGGCGGCCGGGCAAGGCTGAGCAACATCGCAGCCGGGCCAAGCGATTGGAAGGCAAGCCGTCCCTCCTGGAGGAGCGCGCCCGCCTGGCGGCGCTCTACCCTGAATATGTCGCCCAAACCGTGAACTTCGAGTTGGAAGACCGTCTGGAGCGAGGCGCGCGGCTCTTGATGCGCGCCCTGGCGGCGGTGGGGATCGTCTTGATCGTCGTGGGGATGGCGGTGTGGCGGCGCGACTGCGCCATCGCGCGTGATCCTTCAAAGGCGAACTCAATCTTCCTGGCGCCGTTTCCCGAAGATCAGGAGCGCACGCCGCCCCTGCCCGCGATCGTGCGGCTGGGATCGTTCATGATTCCCTACGGGTTTCTGTTTGAGATTCTATCGGCGCTCGACATGGGGTTCACGCGCGAGCGGCTGGTCATGACGGTGGTCGGCTCAAGCTTATTTGCGCTCGTCTGCCAGATCCTGTTCTTCGCGGGCGTGGACGTGGCGCCGCTGCGCCGCCACCGCCCGCGTTCTTAGGAGGGAATATGCCTTACGTCAAGATTGAGCTGATCGGAAAGCTCACCAAAGACCAAAAGCAGAAAATCGTCGAGCAGGTCTCTCGCACCCTGGAAGAGGTGGCCGGCAAGCCCAAGGACCACACCTACGTGGTTCTCCAGGAGGTCGAGCGCGAGAACTGGGGAGCCGGCGGCAAGTTGATGGGCTAGTTTTTCCCCTCTGAAAGTTCCTCGCCTAAAGCCATGAAAAGCGATTCCTTGCGGGAAGACCGCATTCGCACAAGCCTTGCCGTTTCCGTCCGCGAGGGGGTGGCGGCGTCTGTCATGCTGGGCGTCACGGACTATTACCTGACGCCCTTCGCGCTCTATCTCGGCGCGACGGCTCAGCAGGTGGGATTTCTCGTGGCTCTGCCGGACTTGGCCGCGTCGGGCGCGCAGTTGGCGGCTTCCGCCGCGGTGCGGCTGGCGGGAAGCCGGCGCGCGTTTCTGGTGCGCGGCGCCTGCCTCCAAGCTGCAGTCCTTGCGGCCATCGCCTCGCTCGCCTTTGTGCGCCTCCAAGGCGTCATCGTGGCGCTCATCGCGGCCCAGGTGGTCTTCAAAGTTTTGGGCAATCTGTTCGGGCCGGCGTGGGGGAGTTTGATGAGCGATTACCTGCCGCCCGAAGAGCGCGGCCGCTTTTTCGGCCGCCGCTCGCGCGTGACCGGGGCGGCGTCGCTGGCAAGCATCTTGGGCGCCGGGCTGCTCTTGCACGCCATGAAACCTGTCTCGGCGGGCGCCGGCTTCTGCATCCTTTTCCTCATCGCAGCGGCCGCCCGTGGGGTTTCTTCAATCCTCCTATCGAAGATGGTGGATTTGCCGCTTGCGCCCGCTGCGGCGAGCGAATTCACGTTCCTGGACTTCCTGCGGCGTTTCAAGGAGAGCAACTTCGTGAAGTTCGTGCTCTACGTCGCGAGCGTCACGTTCGCCACGAACCTCTCGGCGCCGTACATCAGCGTCTACCTGTTGCGCGAGCTTGAGTTTAGTTACGTGCAGTACATGGCGATTCATCTGACCGCGGTTGTAGCGAGCCTTGTGGCGTTTCCCATCTGGGGCCGGCACGCGGACCTCGCGGGCAATGCCAAAATCCTGCGGATCGCAAGCTTCCTCATCCCCGCAATTCCCTTTTTGTGGCTCCCCTCGCGCAACGTGGCCTATCTCATGGCCGTGCAATTTTTCGCGGGCTTCGTGTGGGGCGGTTTTAATTTGTGCAGCACGAACTTCATCTTTGACGCCGTGGTGCCCGCCAAGCGGGTGCGCTGCCTGGGATATTTTCACCTGATCAATGGATTTGCCGTGTTTGCCGGTGCTTCGCTGGGGGGTGTCCTGGCGGGGCGGCTGCCGGCCCTTTTTGGCTCGCCGCTCTTGGCGCTGTTCGCATTCTCGGGGCTCGTGCGCTTCGCCGCGCACTTTGTTCTTTCGGGGCGGTTTAAGGAAGTCCGCGAGACGTCTCAGAAAATCACGAGCACGCAGCTTTTTTTCAGTGTGGTGGGGCTTCGGCCTCTGGAGGGGTTGCCCCGCGAGTAGCGGGGGACTGGAACGGAGTCAGTGACCTGCCGCGACGGGGCTGGGCCGGTTGGCGGCCGCGAAGCGCCGCCCGTGGGGGGTGCGGGCCGCTTCCAGCGCCTCGGACAGGGTCTTGTTTTTGTGGAGCTGAAAACGCATGGCCGAGGCGAGAAGCTCGGGCAGTTTTTCAGGCAGCACGTCGTAGTAAAGAGAGCCCTCGTCGGCGATCGAAATGGCCCCGCTTTCCTCTGATACCACCAGGCACAGGGCGTCGCTTTTCTCCGTGAATCCCACGGCCGCGCGATGGCGCGTGCCGAGTTCCTTGGGGAAGTTGGACGCCTGCGTCAGCGGCGTAATGACGGCGCCGGCTATCACACGGTCTTTGGCAACGATCGTGGCCGCATCGTGCAAGGCCCCGGGCGGCGTGAAGATCGCGAAGAGAAGTTCGTGCGACAGGCGCGCGTCCACGGGGATGCCCTTGCGGGCCCACGCCTCCAAGCTCTTTCGCCGCTCGACGATGAGGAGCGCTCCCAACCGCGCTTGAGAAAGGCAGCGGCACGCGAGCACGAGTTCAAAGAGCGGGCCCTCGCCTCGCTCGAGGTCGCGCAGGTCTGCGCCCTTGGCGAGCCAGCTTTTGAGGGTCCGCAGGCCGGCCGTTGACAGCAGCAGAACGGCGCCGGCTACGAAAAGTGACGTGTTCATCCAAACAAGCCAGGACGGTTTCTCCGCGCCGACGAACCGGTGGCAGAAAAGCCCCATGTATAAAAGGAAGGCTAAGTACAAGGGCGTTCTCTCCGCCAGAG
>CAZPNG010000287.1:0-2667 GCA_964587845.1 uncultured bacterium
GGGATTTGGTTGTGGAGAGCCAGGCAGCGCGTACCCTGGGCGATGCCCTTCGGGCAGACGGACTTTTCGAGCAGACCCGGGGCCTTGTGCGCCAGTGGGTGAACCTGCTCGTGGAACTCGCCGCACTGGGCGTGCGCGACCGGTTTCCGGTGGCCCGGCTTTACCGCGTCGTGATGGTCGATGGCCAGGAGATTGTGTGGACCGCCGCCATCGGGTCGCTCACCTCCGTGAAACCGGGGACAAAACCCAGGAAGGCCGCATTTCAGTTTCTAGACGAGACTCTCGGCGACAACGCGGTCAAAGACGCCGTCTTGCGGAGCATTCCCGAGCCGTTGCGTGCCTTCTTCCTGGAGGAGATCGGCCGGGCGCGGCGCGCGAGACAGCCCATCCGGGTCGAGCCCAAAACCCTGCCGCAGCCGGTGTCCTTCGAGATCCTCTCCGATCAGCTGCAGTTGCTGCGCGGCGTGGCCTTGCGCGTGATGAGCCGCGATCTTCAGGCGGCTTTTCACGCCAACAGAAGCCAGCTCGATCCCCGCGTGCCGCCCGAGCGAACGTGGATTGAGCTCTTCCGGCTGTGCATGACGCAGCCGGGCACGCAGGCCCGCCGAGGGGTGGATGAAGCCATCAGCATCATCAACAGCAAGCTGGGTTACCTGGACAGGCCTGCTGAGCTGGATCGTTTGGTGCGGGGCTACAGCAACGGGCCCGGCTCACGCTACCTGGAGCCCGGCTCGCCGGACGGCCAGATTTTCGCAGAGTTCATCTGGACCCTCGAGCAGAAATTGTGGCAGACGCCCCCGCCGGCACAGGAGGCGCCCACGCTGAAGCCGCGGCAGGCAGCTTCGCGCGCGGACGGCGAGAAGCCCCTGCGCTTTCACCGCAGTTTTAACAAGGATCAGCAGGAAATCTTAAACCGGCTGGCTGCTGACATACAGAGTGTTGATCCGGAAGCGTACGAGGCCTTCGTGGATGACATTGCCCCCAGATTGCGGAAGCATGCGGCGCCTGGCTCGGCCGTGGCGGCGGTCGAGGTCCTCTTGATGCTGGCTGCAACGGGCGTGATGGTGGCCGGGAGGTTGGCGCAGGCTGGGCTTCTTCCATTCGCGCTTCTGCTTCCTGTAAATGTCTTGAGTTTCGGGCTCCTCCTCATGGCGGGGGTCACGCTGGTTATGGGTGAGGCCCTATTCGTCATCGCGCTCGTGCGCACGATCTTAATTCCCGAGCGGCTGCCGGATCGATTCGAGGCCCAGGCGCGCGGAATCCTGGCTTCCCGGCTCTACCGCTTGAAAGCGGACGATCGCGCCCCCCGCGAGACGCTTCGCCGCAAACTCCTGGGCGAATCACACCGAAACGCGCACCCGAACGGGCTCACTGACGGCTACCCCTTTGATGCACGCTACAGTGACGAGGAGTTTTCAAAGCTCGTCGAGCTGGCGCGGTCTCTGGCCGCCAAGGATCCCGATCTCCAGGAGGCCGTGCGCCGGCTCGCCGACCACCTGAAGCCGGAATCGCACACCCGTCTGATTCACGACGCCTACCGCACCCTGCTGAAGAACACCCGCACGCAGCGGTACTGGTGGCCGTTCCACACGGTGCTTGCGATGGCGGCGGTGGCCATGCTCTTTGCCGGCCCGTGGGGCATTCCGCTTTTCGCCGTGGTGATGCTTCTCGGCTGGAGAGTGATCTACGGCTTCGAGCGGCATTACGAAAAGTTCCACCGTCGCTATCGGCCCGACTGGATCCTGCCGCGCAGTGCGTCCGCCGAGGCATTTTCGGAATCTGTTCCGGGGGTCTTTCGCCGAATCCTGCGTGATCAGCTTGCTGAGCACCCTCGTTTTGAGGTCCTTGCAGGGATGATCGATGAGGTGTTGGCCCCGGTGCGTGGGACCTCGGTCGAGTCTCAAGTGTTGCAGGCCGCCGAATCCGTCTTCCGAATCGATCGGGAAGCCGAGGCCCCCTTGAGCTCGCTTGAGAAAGAACTCGCCTTGATCCGGGAAGGCGCCCCGACGGGGGAGACGAAGCGGCGGGTCGAGCGCGTGCAGGCGCTTGCGGCCCTGCTGCGCGACGAGCTGGGCCGCCTGGCGGAGGGTTGGTGGGATGAGCGCAGCGATCGCGATCTTCTCGAGATGGCGCGGGACCGGGTCCAGGCCCTTCGATCGGCTCCCCTGGACTTGAAGATTTCGGTCAAGAGGAGGCGTGGTTTTGAGATTTCAGGGCCGCATCCCATTCTCCTCGAAGGACTCTTCTTGCACGCCGCGCTGCAGGGCCTGAGCAGCGTCAAGAATCGCGGAAAGGTGCTCCTGGAACTCGGAAGCCCCGACACGGGATTGATCGTCACGGTCCACGCGGGAGAGAATGTGCTGGAACTTCCTGAGGACGGGGCCGTCTTTGGGTTCTACCGCAGGATGGAGCAGGCTCGCTCGCGGCTGGCTTTGCTAACGCTTGATTTCGCGCTCAAAAATGTCTCCGAGCTCCTTCGGATGCTCGAGGGCCAGGTGGCGGACTTGGAGCGCAACGTGCCGACCGCGCGCGACCGCGCGCAGCAGGTTGCGGCGGCCCTTCGTCAATTGAAGTTTTGGCTCGCGCGCCGGGGGATTGATTGTTCCATCATCGGCGCCGCCGCCCAGGAAGCGCCGGTGGACCCTCAAGAAAGCTTTCGGCTGCTCA
>CAZPNG010000288.1:0-2581 GCA_964587845.1 uncultured bacterium
CGCCCCTGTCTCGCGCGCGCGGCCCCGAGCCCCCCAGGCCTGCGCTCGGCAGGCGCTCCACGCATCTCCCCTCCCGCTCCGTCCCGTTGGCCTCCCCACCGTGACCGATGAGCGCCGACGCACCGGCGCTCTCGCTGAAGACCTCGCCTGCGGCTTTCTGCAAGCGCGCGGCTACAAGATCCTTGAGCGCAACGTCCGCGCCCCCTTCGGCGAGATCGACATCCTCGCTCAAGACGGCAAGACCCTGGTCTTTGTAGAGGTTCGGTCGCGCAGCTCGAAGCGTTTCGGCGGCCCCGAGGAGAGTGTCACGCGGGCCAAACAGGCGCGGCTCATCCGCTTGGCTCGGTGGGTTCTTCTGGATCGCCGCTGGGAGGGATCGGCCGCGCGCTTTGACGTGGTGTCCGTCGTCGGCCTAGGGGAGGGGCGGGAGCCGCGGATCGTGCTCCTCCAAGACGCTTTCGAAGAGAGCGGAGGTTACTGACCGATCGACTCGAGCCAGGCGCGCTCGAAGGAATCAAAGTTCGGGTACAGCTTGGCGAGGGCCGAGTTGCGGATCGCCAGCTCAAAGGCGGCCCGCGCTTCGGGTTCGGGGATGTTCCGGGCGCGGCTGGCGGCGAAGCCGGATCCTGAATGAAGCACCCGATCCACGACGCTGCGGTAGGACTCCCGGCCGTAGCGGGTGAGGATGAACTCCGTGAGCGAGGAGGCCTGCGCGTAGAAGAGGTCGAGTTGCTGCACGTCCTTGGGATAGTCCACCCAGCCAAGCAGTGTGGAGAGCGGAATGAGTTTGCCGGCCTTGCGCGCCAGAGCGAGCGTCCCTGAGTCCGAGAAGTAAGCCCCCGCGTAGTTGGCGAACCCTTCGTTGAGCCACAGGGGGATGACGGCGCCCTTTGCGTAGGTCTTGTCGGCGTAGGCGCGCAGGGCCCAGTGCGCGGCCTCGTGGGCGAAAGCCTTCTCCATGCGCTCGTCCTCGGCCTTGAGGATGAAAATCTCATTGGCGCCCGGCACCGCGAACGCCTGCGCGTGCAGGATCTGCGCTCGGGCCCGCCAGGCTTTCCAATTCTCCGCGTTTTTCACGATGAAGACCCGGGCGCGGGTGTCGGGCCGGATCGTGTCCTCGGCCCCCAGGTCGTAGAGGATCTTCTCGAAGAAGTACTCCGCTCGAGTAGACAGCCGGTCGGCTGCGTGCGGGTCCGCGTACAGGAACAGGAAGTTCTGAGACGTGGACGAGAGCTTTGCCTCATCGAGGAAAAACGTCGCGGCCGGCGACAGGGAGGGGCGCAAGCGGTCGACCAGCGCGCGCGTGGCGCGCTCGTTGGCGCTCGTCGCTCGCTCCACGGTCACCTGCTTGCGCGTTTCCTCGCGCGCTTCGGCAATCTGTTGGGCCGCTGACTTGGGCCTCAGAGCAGCTGCCTGTGGGCCGGCTTCACCCACCGGCCGCGCCTTGACGGTGGCGGCCTGCGTGGCCCGCGAGGCAGCGCGCTCCTGCCAAGCTTGTTCGATCAGCAGATTTTGCTCGGGGCTGTCGCGCTCCACCTTCAGAATGCCGGACTTTGGCCAGGTTACTTCACCTAAATGGACTTTGACGCGGTAGGTGGTCTCGGTTTCCTCAACGAGGATGCCTTCCATTTGATTTCCGTTCTTGAAAACGACGGTGTCGGCACTTGCAGGGACGACCGATAACATCGACGTCAAGAGGAAAGCCCAAACCAGTCGCCACGAGATGGAAACCTTGATGGGAACAGACTGAGGGAACGGGGAAAGTCGTTGCATTGACCAACACCATTATCTATACTAGCCCCTTACGGTGTCAAGAGTTAGAATACGTGCCAGGTCTCTCGCGTTTCTGGATGGAGAGCCGAGGGGACCAGGCACAGCACAGCGCCAAATCGGCGGGTGAAGAAGCGCCGCAATGAGTCGATATATCAGCGAGGGCAGATCGGCACGGAGCAGCACCGGCCGATGAAGCGTGTTGCACAGGCCCTCGCGGCTGCTCTTTTACTTGTGACGCTCGGTTGCCGCGCAACCCTGGGCGTTCGCCGGGAAGCTCCGGTACAGCTGGCCGAAGTCCTTCCCAACGCCGGACAGGTGGCGGCGGGCCTGTACCGTTCGGGTCAACCTCCCCTCGAAGAAGCCACGTACCGCAAGCTGCGCGAGTTCGGAATCCGGCGCATCCTGAACTTCCGTTGGGAGCCGGAGCTGATCGCGCGCGAGCGGGAGCTCGCGGAGGCCCAGGGAATAAAGTTCTCCTCGATCCCGTGGAGCGGCTATGACGAGCCGACCCCGGCGATCGTGGATGCGTTCCTGAAGTGGACCGAGGGCCGCAAGCCGGCCCTGTATCATTGCCGCCACGGCCAGGAGCGCACCGGCGTGCTGACGGCCGTTTACCGTGTGGCCAAGCAGGGATGGCCGGTCGAACGGGCGAACGAGGAAATGCTGGCGTACCACTTCCGCTGGTTTTGGTACGGGCACCTCACGCGCTTTCTGTACCGGTTCGCCGGGGAGCAGGGCCAGGAGGTCGCGTACCAGCCCACGCCGATGGATCAGTGGAGAACGGAGTTTCTTTTTCAAATGTATCAAA
>CAZPNG010000289.1:0-8548 GCA_964587845.1 uncultured bacterium
CGAGGGCAGGGGGGGCCACGCGGGAAACGGAGAAGCGGGGGGGCGGCCCCGATGCTTCAATCCGCAGGGTGAAGCCAAGCGCGCCTCGGCGGGCGAGATTTTCCAGGCGCTGGTTCACGGGCTGCGGTTCGCCGCGCCATCGGCTTGCCTTGTAGGTGGGTTGGGCCGCGCGAAGCCCGAGTGCAAAGTAGCTCATGCGCACGCGCTCGCCCAAGGGGTGAAGGTAGCGGTGCGCCGTGAACTTGGGGATGTCGAGTGTTTGCCCCTTGGGGGGCCGCAGGAGAGCTCGCTTGTAGGTGTCGGTGCCGGCCCAGCGATCGATGCGCGGCGTGAAAACTGCAAACGCGACGCCCCGCTCCCGCAAGATGTCGAGGATGCCGGAGGTATGAAACCCTCCGACCACGAGCGCACCAGACTTCTGCCCGGCGTTCTGCATGGCCGCGAGCGCGTTCTCGGCGAGGACGCGGTCGCGCCGCTTGGCTAACTCGTAGAATCGAGTGGCCTCCTGCACGGCGGTCCCGCGGCGGGCGATGGCAAGCTTGCGCAGCGATTTCGCGTCGAGACTTTCCCAATCTTCGCGCGCGAGTTCGAGCCGCAAGAGTTTCAGAAACATTTTGAAAGTCTTGAGTTTGGAGTAGAGTGCTCGCGCCCCCGCGCGCGTCAGAAGAGAAGCGGCCATGGCATCTTCAAGAGCGCGCATCTCACGCGACACCTCCCGCAGCGAAAGCTCACCCCGCAGAAGTTCAAAGGCGCAGAAGGTGCGAAGCGCGAGATAAGGCTCGAGGCGGATGCCCTTCCGGCGTGCGCGAAGGAACAGCCGCTCGAGAGTCGCTCGATCGGTGGGGTGTGAAAGGGAGACGCCTCGGGTGTCCAGACGGTTCTCAAGAAGAGTCAAGACGGCGCTTTCCCCGCCCAGTGACCGCCGTAACTCTCCGAGGTCCCTCGCCGCCTGATCGAAGTCGATCGATTCCTGCTCGATCTGGTCGAGTTCGAAGAGGCGGCGCAGGTGAGGATAGCGCTGCGCCGCTTCATTGGACCTCAAACTCAAAGACAGAATCCGGCCCGATGCCCGCGCAAGTTGCCGCACGTAAGCCGCGAGGGTGATCCTCTGCCGATCGTAGGCCTCGCGCAATCGCAGGAGAGCGAGGACATCGGGATGCAGAGCCCGCTTTGCGCGTATTTTCAACACGGCTGCGTAGTCCCGCAGGAGAGGCGCCAGGCGGCGCGCTGCGGCATGAGTCTTTTGAAATGCTTTCAGATTTTGCAGGTATAGATCGGCGTCTTCGACGCCGAAGGCCTTCAGGCTCCCGCGCGCCATGGCAAGTTCCGAGCCGCTGGCTGCGCCAATCCCGAGCAGGTGGTCCTGGAAAACGATGTTGGAGGGCTCGTGCGGGAATGGCTTGAGGATTTCAGGATCGAGCGGGCCCTCGGCGCCTTCCACGGCCACCCATTTGAGGCCGGCCTGTTTTTCAAGGCGCGAGAGCGTACTGATCGCCTTACGCTGGGCCTCGGCGTTCGCGTGCAGATCTTCAATCAGGAAGAGGAGGGGGGCGCCGGGCGGCGCAAGAGACACCTCACCCCTTTCGGCCAGGCCGCTCAGATCGAGCTTGGAGACGAGGGTCTCTAGATCAGCGGGGCCGACGGGCTGCGTTTTGTAGAGGGACGGTATTTGGGCGACACCCGTCTCCGTGACTGTGAAGCACAGCACGGTCGCGAGGGCAACAGCTCTTACGTAGAACCGGCGCCAATGGCTAAACCCGTCCATCTGAGTCCTGCTGTCTTTTGTGAGTCAAGGGACGGCCCCGCTTCGCGTGGCCGCCACCTGCCCGCGGCATGAGACCGCGGACAGGTACTGCTGCGGGTGCCCCGGGCAAGCCCGGGTCACGCTCCGCTGTCGGGAGACCCCGCCTTGGACAGCTCGCTCAAGCTATCTTCGCGCAAAGAGTCTGTTGTGAAATCCCCGTGGACAAAAGGTACTTAAAACCTACCACGCAGAGCCCCGTTTTGCAAATCCTAGGAGCGCTATAAGTTATAGCAAATAAATGGCTTGCAGCGTTTTCACTGGCCGAATTTTTAAAGCGCCGCATGGAGGCGTTTTAAAGGGCGCCGTGAGGGTCTGAGAGGGTACTTCTTAAAGACTTTTCCAACTATTTGCAATCCAGGCAACGATGTGTTACTCTTCACTTGCCTCGAGTCAAAAAAACTTTCCTCACCAGAAAGGGAGAATCTAATGTTGAGAATACGTGTGTCTGTAAACAGAGTCGTGCCATCCCTGATAGCCCTAGTTGTCCTTGCTTTCGCCTCCGTGGCGTCGGCCGAGGTCATCGAGGTCCGGCCGGGGGACTCCATCCGGGACGCGGTGGATCGCGCGGTTGCAGGGGACACGGTGAGGATTTTCGGCGGACTGGACTTCATTTATAACACCTTCGGCTCCCTCGTGATGAAGCCGGGGGTGACGGTGGAGGGGGTCCAGAACCCGATCATCGACCTGCGCAGCGGGATCACCACCCAAGCGGACGTGGTCGTCATGGCCAGCGGGTCCACGTTACGGGGCGCGACGATCGCGTACGGGTATCCTGATCCTCAATATCTCAGCAAGGGCGTGAGAGTGACCTTTGACTACTCCGTGCAGGATGCGGTGATCGATGGGTGCACCCTTCTGGGGCCCGTGTCTCTTTATGGTAGCGGCAATACCATCAAGAACAGCGTGGTGCGCGGCGGCAGAGGACCGGCGATTTCCATGTACGGGGGAAACAATTCGCTCATCGGGAATGTGGTGGAGTACCTGGGCCCCATCTTGAACGCGAACGCCACGACCTTTCAGGGTGCGATCACCGTCAGCAGCTCGGCTTGCTGCACGCGGGTTCTGGGAGGAAACCTCTTTCTCAACAACACGATTGTTCCCAAATGGACGACGAGCACGAGCACCTTCGGAACTCCGGTCTCTTCGGTCGGGATTTTCGTCTATGGCGGCGGAGGTTCAGGGCACCGCGTGGTGAATACCATTGTCTCGCAGTCCGGTGCAGGGGGAGTGAAGAGCCAGGGAGGCGGCGTGGACGTCAGTTATAGTTTGCTTGAAACGGGGACCACCGACCCGTCCGTTCGCCTGGGCGACGGCGTCCTGGTCGGCTTGGATCCTCGATTCATCGACAAGGCCCACGGCGATTATCACCTCGCAGCCGGCTCGCCGGCCATCGATGCGGGGGATCCCAACTCGCCGTCCGACTCGGACGGTTCACGCGCAGACATGGGCGCAAAATTTTCTGCCGCGGAGGTGCCGCCGAGGCCCAAGACGATTGGCGTGCATCCCGGGGACTCCATTCAAGCGGCGGTGGACCGAACGGTTGCCGGCGATACGATCAGAATCTTCGGCCAGCCGGGCTACGTCTACCGGGAACATTTCAGTTTGAAGGAGAGTCTGACCCTCGAGGGCGTCGGCAATCCCGTGCTCGACGTCAATGGCCGCGAAGGCGAGAATTACGGAGGGCTCGTCCTGCCGAGCGGTGTCGTCCTGCGCGGCCTGACGATCGTGTCCAAGTACCCGGGGGATTCCGAGCTGCACACTGTCCGCATCTTCATTTTCTATGATGTGCAGCACGTTAAAATCGAGCGCTGCGTGATCCTGGGGATCATCGATCTGAAGGGGAGCGGGAACATCCTGCAGTCGAACTTCCTGCGCGCCAAGGGCAGCGCCGTTTCGATCTTAGGCGGCAACAATTATCTCTATGACAACGTGATCGAGTCCCTCAAGCCCGCGAGAGGGCCGCTTTATGGGCAGGGCGTGGTGCGGGTGGACTCCACCTCGGAGAGCAAAGCGTCGGGCGGAAATTTCTTGTTTGGCAACACCCTCGTGCCCAAGTGGCTGTCGGTGCGCGGGCTCCTCGCGCCGCGCTTGACCTATCGCTCCTCTGGAATCCACTTCGGGACCGGGGCGGGCGCGAATAATGAGGTGCGCGACACGATCCTTGCAAAGACCGGCGGCTCCGCCATTGTGAACCAAGGGCCGCAAGTCCTGGTGCGTTACTCGCTCCTTGAAGTCGGGCTCATCGAGGGCGATGTGCTGCTGGGAGACGGCGTGCTGCTGAATCGCGATCCGATGTTTTACAGACCCAATCGCAGTGTTTACCGGCTCAAGCCGGGCTCCCCGGCGATCGACTCCGGAGACCCGCAGTCTCCTGTCGATCCCGACGGCAGCCGGGCCGACATAGGCGCCGTCCCCTTCGACCACCGCACCGGCAGCTAGCAGACTCTGGTATAATCGCCTTCGATGAAGGCGATGGTGCTGGCTGCGGGAAAGGGCGAGCGGCTGGGGCGCGCGTCCCGCGGCCTGCCGAAAGTCATGCTGCCCGTGGCGGGGCGGCCCATCCTCGAGCATAACCTCCTTTACCTCAAGCGCGCCGGCGTGCGCGACGTCATCGTCAATCTTCACCACGAGCCGGACGCCATCCGATCCTTCCTCAAAAAACGCAAGAACTTCGGCCTCGCCATTCGCTTCTCTTTTGAATCCCGGCTGCTCGGCACGGCGGGCGCGGTCAAGAAGGTTGAGCGACACTTGCGCGGCGCGCCCTTCCTGGTGCTCTACGGCGACAACCTGGTCGACTTCGATCTCGAGCGGATGAGCCGGGAACATCGGGCGTCGGGCGCGGCGGTGACGCTCGCAGTTTTCAATCCTCGCCAAACAGTTTATTCAGGGCTCGCCGCCGGGCTTGTGCGCACCGATCCGCGGGGGCGCATCAGTGCCTTCGTTGAAAAGAGAGGCAATGCGCGCGTGCCGGCGGACAGCTGGGCGAGCGCAGGGGTGTATGTGGTTTCGCCGGCTGTGTTGCCATACATTCCTGCGGGCTCGCCGGTTGACTTTGCGCATGACGTTTTCCCGCGGCTTTTGACCCTCGGCGAGAGCTTGCAGGTCCTCAGCGGTGCGTCCTATGTTCTTGCCTCCGATACGGTTGCAGCGCTTCGCCGCACCCGCCTCCTGGCGCCCCGGCTCCTTGCCGGCGGCAAGAAGGCCCTTCTACAGGGTCAAGCTTGACTTTTGCGTTCACGGTTGCGCCGCAGCCGGCTTGCTCGACGCGCGCGGGCTTCCCCGTGAAGCTTTCCCGCCCTGAGCGGGGCGGGCGCTGGGCGCCCTGTTTCGTTCATCCATGAGCGTTCTATCTTGCGCGCCGCCTTTCTCCAAGTGCTCCTGCGGTCGGGCTTTCCAGCCGGAACCCGGGGGGCGAAAGCAGCGCGCTTTCCTTCGAGGTGGCCAGTGTTGAGCAAGCGATTCATCATCAACCTGGTTGTTCTTGTTGTGGCAACCGGCGTTGCGTTGCTGGCGGTCGACTTCGGCATGGCGCTGTTCTGGGATGCTGGTAGAGATCCGATCCCAACAAAGGAGTTCGATCACGTTCTGGGGTGGCGTCTCAAGCCGGGCTCTTACCAAATCCGGCCGAGGTTCACCCTGGGCAGTTTGGAGGTTTTCCATAATGCCTTCGGGCTGAGGGCGCCGGAGTTTCCTCCCGTCCCCCCGACGGGGACCCGGCGGGTCCTGGTTTTCGGCGATTCGTTTACCTATGCCAAGAAGCTCGCAGCCGAGAAAAACTTCGTTTCCCTGCTCCAAAAACACTTGAACGAGAGAGCGGTGGGGACCTTGGAGGTCTTGAACGCCGGCGTGCCCGGTTACGGGAACGCGCAGGAGCTGCTCCTCGAACGCCGGTTGACTCGTGAGTATGGCGTTCAAGCGGATGTTTTCCTCCTCATGATGTTTACCAACGACATCTTGGACAACCTGTGCTTGAGTTATGGGGAGAGGAAAAGGGAACCGCTGCGGCCTTGCTTCGAGCTGGACGGCGCGGGAACCCTGTTCTTAAGGAGTCTCCCGGTCATGGACCCGACTGCTTTTTCCGATACGTTGCGCCCGCGCGCGAAGAAACGGTTGCGGCTGAGAATCTTGAAAATGTTGAAGTCCCGCCTCGAGGCCTATCTGCAGACGAAACCGGGTCTGGTTGCCGCGTTGAGTCGCCTGGGCGTGAAGGTGAAGCCCTCGCGAATTCCCGGGGTGTTGAACGGGTGGTATGAAGAGAACGTCATCCAGGAGGGCGTGCCGCTGACCCGTGCGCTGCTCAGAGAAATGCGCGACGATGCGCATCGCAACCGCGCGAAGCTGCTCGTCGCCGTGCTTCCTTCTGCCTTTCAAGTTTATCCGAAGACGTACCGGCCCATCCTGGAAAGGTTTATGAAAGGGGATCCCCGGTTTCAGGCATGGATCGAGGACCCCCTGCGGCCTCAGCGGATGGTGGCGGAGATGTGCGCGCACCTTGAGCTCGGGTGTCTGGACCTTTACCCCGTGCTGGCGGAGCGCAGCAAGGATAAACTTTTCCTGCCCGAGGATGGGCATTTCACGCCGCTCGCCCATGAACTCGTGGCCGCGGCCCTTGCGGATTTCGTCGCGCAGGCTTTGCAAGGTGCGAGCTCCGCGGCGTGAGGAGTGGCCGCCGCACGGCGCTTTCAGCCGCGCAACCAAGTCGGGTAGTGCCGCGCCCTTTAGCGCGAAGAAATTCCTTGAGCCGGTGCGCGCCACCTGATACCCTTAGGGCTCAAGAACCTGCCATGAAGACCGCAACCCGCACGGAAGAGTACATCGCAAGCTACCTGGACGGGGTGACGCAGATTGCGCAAACCCTCTCCCAGGGCGAGATTGCCGCGGTGGTCGACCTGTTCTTCGAGTGTTGGAGGAACGGGAACACGATTTTCCTCATCGGCAATGGCGGCTCCGCGGGCACGGCCTCGCATTTCGCCTGCGATCTCAACAAAGTCACGGCCGTGGAGGGCCGCAAGCGCCTGAAGGCCGTAAGCCTCGTCGACAACGTGCCGCTTCTCACCGCGCTCGTGAACGACAACGGCTGGGAGCACCTGTTCACCGAGCAGCTGATGACCTTCTTCCAGCCCGGCGATATCGTGTGCGCCTTCAGCGTGCACGGGGGCACGGGCGCGGACCAGGCGGGCCTGTGGTCCCAGAACCTGCTTGCCGCCATGGATTACGCCAAGCGCCATGGCGGACGATCCGTGGGGATTGCGGGCTTTGACGGCGGCGCATTTCGCCGGATCGCCGACCACTGCATTGTCATTCCTTACAACACCACTCCGCACGTGGAGTCCTTCCATGTCGTGCTGCACCACCTGATTGCTTTCCGCTTGAGGGAAATGATCGAAGCCTATGAGGCCTAAAGCCGTCTTTCTAGACCGCGACGGCGTGCTCACCCAGGCGGCGCTGCGGGAGGGGAAGGTGTCTTCCGCGCGAACCCTGGAAGAGCTTCGGTTCGTGCCGGAGGCGCGCGCGGCCCTCCTCGATCTGGCGGCCGGCGGCTTCATCCTTTTCGTGGTCAGTAATCAGCCCGACGTCGCGCGGGGATTCATGTCAAGCGAGACGCTCGAGGCGATGAACGCCGAGCTCTTGGCTTGGGCTGGGGAGTCGGTGATCCGCGCCGTGTACGTTTGCCCGCACGATGACCCGGACGCCTGCGAGTGCCGCAAGCCGCAGCCGGGCATGATCCACGCGGCCGCGCGAGCGTGGGACGTGGACCTTGCGGGCTCCTTTTTGGTGGGGGACCGGGAAGTCGACATGGAAGCGGGCCGGCGCGCGGGCGTGCGCACGGTCTTGATCGACGCGCCGTACAACCATCGTGTCAGCGCGAGCTACCGGGCTGCGGATGTCCGGGACGCCGCGCACTGGATTTTGTCGCACGCCCCCTCGGATAGCCGTTATGAATCTGTTTCTTGATACCGCAAATCTGGATGAAATAGCACAGGCCCTGGCCAAGGGCTGCATCGACGGCATTACCACCAACCCCTCGCTCCTCGCCCGCGAGAAGCGGGACGACTTCTACGCGCACGTCGGCAAGATCATCCGCCTGGTCCGCAATGCCGGGCCGGATCTGCCGTTGAGCGTGGAAGTTTTTTCGATGGATCCCGACGAGATGCTGCGTCAGGCCTTCGAGTTCATCGAGCGCTTCAGCGATTACCGGGAACTCTACGTCAAGATCCCGGTCGGGTGGAATGAACTCCAGGTCATCAAGGAATTGTCCCGAAACGGCATCCGCGTGAATTGCACGGCCTGCATGTCGATTTCCCAGTCGGTCATGGCCGCCAAGGCGGGCGCCGCGATCGTGTCCCTGTTTTGGGGCCGCATCCGCGACGGGGGAGCCGATCCTTTCCGCGTCGTCCAGGAAACCCGTAAGCTGCTCGATCGCGCCTCAAGCGGCTGCCGCATCATCGTGGGCAGCATCCGCAAGAAGGAAGACGTTGAAGAGGCGCTCGTGGCCGGCGGCCACATCATCACCGTTCCCTTCCGGTTCCTCCGGGAAATGACGGTCCACCCCAAGACGACCGAGGTGGTGGATCAGTTCCTGCGCGACTTCTCGGGCTGGATCGAAGCTGCGCCTGCCCGCAAATCCTAAGGGGCCGGGGCCCTTTTCTCATCCAAACCCTGTCATCCTGAGCGACACTCTTCTCTCGCGAAGGATCTCTGAGAGATCCTTTGGGCCCCGCTGTCATCCTGAGCGACACACTT
>CAZPNG010000290.1:0-4798 GCA_964587845.1 uncultured bacterium
GCTGTCTTCGTCGGATGCGGCAATCGGATTGGCAAGCGACACGATCGGCGCGGCAAAGGCGCTTGTCGCCGCGAACAATTCAGCGGGCAGCCCGTGGCGGTTCTGCAGAATGCGAAGCGCATCGGCGCGCCGCGCCTCGGCACGCACTTCATTCGGAAGGGTCAGATTGATCAAGCGCGTCGCCAGGGCATCCGACAAGTCCGTTGTGAACGTCACACCCTCCGTAAAATCGCGCGCGGTGCCGGCGCGCACGCGCAGCGGGCTGCCGACGAGCTGTGCCGCAGATCGCGCCGACGTCTGTCGAATGCACTCGATCTTAAATTGCCTGTGGCTTCCATGTGCTTTCGTAGTTGGGTGTGTCGTGTAACGCTCCGTTGCAGTTGGCGCGGGCAATTTTGGAATCACGACGTTCAAGCGAAAGTCCTCGAAACCGGCATCGGAATAACGGCCTGCCTCATCGGTGATCAAGATTTCATCGCCCACCTGAGTCACAGAGGCTTGTCCCAGACCTGCCCCCGCGAGTTCACTCCTGAGCTCAGCAATGTCCACGATGCTGCGCGCCGGCACGTTGCGCTTGGCAAGAAATCCAGCCGCAAGAGCTGTCGGCCTGCCGGTCACTCTCCAGAAGGACCGACTTGCCGTAACGTCGTGAGCCCCCACAGTGCCGCGCTCAATATCGGCCGGCTGCACCTCGGCATAGCGAAGCAGAAGCTGGGAAAGCAGCGCGTCAATCGCCTGCTGGGCATCAGAGGAGTAGCGCACCTGCACGGTCAGCTGGTTGGCGGTGAATCCTTGCAGAACAACCCTGAGGGGACGCAAGTCAAAGCCCGCCGCCTTGAGCCACAGCTTGATTTCCTGCTCTACCTGCTTGACAAAAACCCCCGCCTCCCATCCCGGGGGCGCTGGGACGGACTCTGCGACCGCGCTTGTCCGGATCTGGCGAACGCTCGCTTCGCGTTCCCGCGCCTCCCAGGCCAGGAAGAATGCGTTGATGAACGGCTGCCAAGCGCCTTCGACAACAATTTCCCGAAGGCGCTCCGTGCCTTGGTTGTAATTGCCCGTGATGGTCTTCGCCGCGTCTGGGATGACGTAGCTGCCAGCTTGCAAAGCGAGGAAATCTCCCAACTCCCGGCTAGCGAGATAAACAAGCGTAGGTCCCTTCGCCGGGCCGCTCACTCTCAGGCCGAATCGCGCGGTAGAATCGTGGCGGTTTTCAAGCACGTGCACCTCGAGATTCACACCTGCCGGCAGGGGCAATCCAGCCGCCTGCAAGCGGCTGCGGACCTCTTCGACAATGACCGGCTTGGCAATCGCCACGAACTCGTTGATCAACGATTGCTCCACAACCGCAAAGTGCCACGTCAGATCCAGGCCCTCCGCGCGCTGCTGGGGAGGGTGGTAAACGAAGTGCGTCCCTCTGAAATTGGCGCTAAGCGCAACTTGAAACGTGAAGACATTGTTCCCGATTCCTCCGGGCCCGGTGACGGTGATGGTATAGCCGCGCACGCGCTCCCGGGTGCCCAACGGCGACACCTTGATGAAAGCTCTGATGTGATTCGCCGCGGCGATGTCCAGAATCCTTGCTTCCGTCAAGGCGGGAGCAGGTTCGGCCGTGGAGCGCGCGGGCAGGTGGCGGGCGAGCAGCGCTCGCGCTGCCTCTGTGGGCTTGCCGCTCGTGAAGAATACTGTAGACCCGCTCTCCACCGAGCTGCCCGAGCTGCCGGAAAGAATATCAACGTAGACCTCCACCGCCGCCTTGACCAAGCTTTCAACCTTCCGATCAAGCGATGCCACATAAACCGTAAGCCCCACGTGTTGAGAGTTTGCGTCAAGGAGAACCTGCACGGCGGCGTCGATGCCGGCGGCCCGCAGGGTCCGCTCGATGGCCGTTTGAAGAGCGTCCTCAAGGCCTGCCGGCTGCGCGGCGACTGATGGAGCCTCGGTCACGAGGCGGCTCGGAGCAGCCCTGCCTCTGCCCTCCATCTTGCGCAGGCGGTAGGAAAATTTGTAGGTGCCGACGACCCCGTTCGGGTCCAGGTGGGCCACCAGGTCTCGCACAAGCTCGTACTTGCGGCCCAAGTAACGCCCCACACGCTGGGCCACTTTCCAGACGATTTGCGCTTCAGCCTGACCCACTGTTTTCGGGCCCACGGCCACGCGAACGTACGACGTAACCGGCTTGCCGACCACGCGGACGGACACATCGCCTGGTTTAATTTCGGATGGAGCCGCGGCGACCACCACCTTGCGGATGGCTGCAGGCGTGACCGATTTCCCGCCGGGAGGTGCCGATCGCTTGGGCCGACTCGCAGCCCGCGCCGCCTGGTGGCGAATCAAGAGATTGAAGAGCAGGGGGTTCGGGCCCACCGTTTTCAGTTGGTATCCGTTCGGAATGCCGTGCATGCGGATGCGGCCAAATCCCGCGTCTTTCAAGGTCTGCCGCACATGGCTAACCGCCAGGAGCAGCTTCTCACCATCCCCAGTCGTCAGGCCGACGAGCAGGCGGGCCTGGCCCGGCTTGGGCTCGGGCTCGTCTAGGCTAACCGCCACATCCACCGCCACATCCACCGGCTGGCTCAGATATAGATCCACCTCCATCATCTGCAGCCGCGCCTTGAAAGCTTGGGAAAGCGGCTCAGCGAGATGCCCTGCAAGCCAGGTGAAGGTTTCCCTCCGCACCCAGCCATTCTCGACTTCACTGTCCGGGCCGCGGATATCAACCACAACTTCATTGTCTTTCACGTCTGAGGCCCGTGCCACTTTGGCCGTAAATTCGCTCCCGAGCGACCACCCCACGAGATCTGCCCGCGCCTTGCTGTCCGCTTCCGAAGCGCCCTTGATCACGACGCGGGCGTGAATGCGGCCCGTGCGCTGATCGTAATCCACGAACCGCACCTCAACCGGCACCGGCGGCTTCTCCATGACCCGCTTCACCCAAGCTTCCGCCGTGCTTTGAATAAACTCATCCAGCGCGGCGCGCGCGGGCTGGGAGCGCCCGAAGGGGGCCTTGGAGACCTCAAGTGAGACGATCCACTGGTCGTCTCCATAACGATCCGGCACCGCACTCAACCTCACATACCGAAACCCGTAAAAATGATCTCTGACCTCCCGCGCGAACCGGGCCAGGCGCACTATTTCTTCATCGAGCTTTCCCGGATACGTCCGTGTCCTGAGTTCGACAAGTTCAGTGGCCCCGCCCTGGTCATAACCAAGAACCTGCGAGTGACGCATCTCGATGACCTTCATGGCCTGATTCTCTTCTGCGCGAAGCCAACCCGAGGCTGTCATGACCGTGCCGCGCAACCGCTCAATGTGCGCAACGAGGAAACGTCGCTCATCTGTGGGGGGATACGCTTTGTCGGTCATGGTCAGAGACAAGTCATAGTGCTCGAGCGGCCCCGGCTTATGCTCGGAATCATACGTCACAGCAAAACGCTGGACAGGGCCGTAGTCCTCGTTGCTGGAGACAGCGAGCGCTGCGCGCGTCAGATAAAGAACCGCGTGCTCGGGTGGGACAGCGGCAAACTGGAGTTCCTGGTGCAGATCGGCCGCCGTGCGTGTGGGCAGATTGACTGTGAGCTGTGGAGACATGGCAAGTGCTGTCTTCAAGCTTAGGTCATCAAGCTTGATGGCTTGCCCATAGCCCGCTGCTTGGGTGATGAGCTCGCCGACACCCCATGCGGTCAAGGCTCGGTGCAGAACCAGCTCAAAGGGCTGCCCCCTCTGGGACGGCGGATTCGGCTCATCGAAACGATAATCTTGGAATTGATCCACCAACTCGAACCCCACGCGTCGAGCACGCTCCAGATTCCTTTCAAAGGCAGAGGGACGCTTAGGCGTGATTTTCACCCTGAACTCCGCCAAGCCATCCGTAGCGGGGCTAATCCCGAAGCTCTTGATCCATTTCGCGTTCTCAGCACTGCCAAGCACCGCTGCGATGTCCCGATGGGACAACGCCCGCGCGGGCTGGCTGCGGCGCGGCGGGAGCTTTTCTTCGACAAAACGAGCCAATGATCCGGCTGCGTCGAACACCCACCAGCCGCTGCGGGGCTGCTCCCCCTTAAATTTCATCGAGCCACCCGGGCCTCCCAACGTACTCCAATGGCTTTCCAAGGCATCCTTAGCTTCGTTCCTGCGCCTCCTGCCGGTGGCCGCATGGGCGAGCGGAAGCTCGACCCTGAACAAGATCGACCCATGGACCACCTTCACGTTGGACACGCGAAGACTGGGTATCCAGACCCCCCTGCCCGTCAGGTACTCCCGGATCCCCTGCTTCAAGAGGGCGGCGACGTGAGGTGCAAGTGCTTTCTCCTCATCAAGATTGCCCCACTTCGTCAGAATCTCTTCGATGGGTCCCTCAAAGTTCAGGACCGCCACGTTATCCTCGCTGGCTTGGTCGCTAGGGTGCGGGATTCCGTCGGACTTGAGGGGAGTTTGCTCGAAATGCTTAACAACTGAAGCCGCCTTGGCTTTGCTGTCTTGGAACGAAGGACCGTGAATCTTGACCGAAACTCCAACTAAACTCCAAAACCTAAGCCCGGGATCTGCAATTCTTACGCGGTCCACCGTCACTGCGGACTCGATCAAGGACGGCTGGAACCGTTGCGCCAGGTCGGCATTGATCCATTTGGCGATGAGGCGCGCGAGCTCATCCTTCATCTGCTGGGCGGCATCCACGCGCGCAGGCTGGGAGCGTTTTGCAGCCAGTTTCACCATGGCCTTTGCAAACGCGGGTGCAGAAAATTTGAGTTCAGCTTTGAGTCTCAGCCGCCCTTTCTCCTCCGGGTAATGCATGGAG
>CAZPNG010000291.1:0-2544 GCA_964587845.1 uncultured bacterium
TTCTCTCAGCTGTTGAGCAAGTTGTTCTTCGGTGAGAAGGCCGCCGCTGCGCAAGTCTTGAAACGCCTGAGCATAGGGCTCGCGCCGCAATCCCCCGATGAGTCCGTTAATGAGCCACCCGCATAATCTCTCAATGGATACCTCGGAGGGCTCGAGGAGGTGAGCTCGAAGGAGGACCGCGAGGACCCGCGCTTCCACTTGGCCCCCGGAGCGAGCGAGCTGCCTCAGCCCGGACTGATCGCGGACTTCATCAGGGGTGACAATCCCCCCGGTCACGAGCGCTTCCAGCGCCCGCGCAGCGCGCACTCCGATGTACTGGTCCGTTTGCTCCGCCAGGCGCGAATCCCAGAGGAGGTTGACCAGCCGCGCCACAGTCTGAGGCCCGACATCCCCGGGCCGCAAAAGTCCCGCTTGCGCGGCCGAACTCAGCACGCGGGCGCTCTGAGCAATGACCTCGGGGTCGGAATGCTCCAGAGCCATTTCCACCTGGGCGAGGAGCTCCACGTTGAGAATGTCCTGCCGCCTGACGAGCCCGGCTTCGATCAGGAGCGCGGTCGCCTCGGCGCGTGTGCGCGTGCCCAGCCGGGACGCGGTGCCGGTAGCAGGCAGCCCCGTACTGATCGAAACCCACAGAAGGCCCGCCTGCCGCACGTGCCGGCGTGAGACGATCCTCGCTTCGATCAAGGTTTTGAGCACTTCGGCATCATCCGCCCCACCCCCCTTGTCCACGTTGCGCGCGATGTCCCGGAGGAGGCCGCCGGGCAGGCGCACCTCGCGCGGATCGATCACGCCCGCCTCGACCCAAGATTTCAGGGCCTGGGCTGCGCCGGTGCGCAAGCGGGTGTCATCGGACCCCCGCCCCGAGGGAGACAGGTAAGACTTCACGCTCTCAAGCAGGTGCAGGAACTCAAACTCTTGTCTCAGCGCAGGGACGCCGAGCTTCGCGAGCAGACCTGCATAACGTGCCCGGTCAAACGGCCGCGCGGCGGCCTGGCGTGCCTGCCCGCGTTCCTTTTGGCCGGACCGGGCCGGAGGATGCGAGCCGAGCCCGAGGGTGCGCTTGCCGGTCAGCACGCCGAGCAAGATCCTCTCCAATTGCTCGATGCGCTGGTGAGAGACGGGCCTGCCGTGGAACTTGGCGCCGTAAATTCGCCCCGCCTGCCCGCGATTGTCCGGAGGGTGGCGGCGGGCGGGAAAGAGAAGGTTGAAGAGAAAGCGCATGTGCCGGGGAAGACTTGGGGCCTTCGCACGCAGCGCCTCGGCGGCCCGGACCTTGGAGCCGCGCCGGGTGATCTTTGCAAAATGCCGCCGCGCCTGCTGCTCGAGCATGTAAGCTCTCGCGGGACTGATCTTCAGGCGCTGGGCGGCCTCCTGAGGCGCGCGCGCGCCGCCCGGATGAAAGTAGCGCGCGAGCACCCACCGGGTTTCATCCTGGGGCAGATACTTAACGTACTCCCTGAAGGATTCCAGGCGGCGCATCCAGCGCTCGCCGGCCATCTGCCTGCGCAGTTTGGGGACGGCTTGGCGGCGCACGCGCGCCGCGGCGCGAAGCGGGATGCCCAGCTCGCGCGCCACCTCGCTCTCGGGCAGGATCACAAGCTTGTCGTCGTAATAAAGCTGAAGGACCTGGCGCTCCAGGCGCGTGAAGGCGCGGCTCTCCAGCAATCTGCGGTGGCTGTCCACCAGCGCAAAATCGGGCTGAAGCCAGCGGCGGGCAGCGAGCAGCCCGCCCCAAACGATGTTTTGCGCGTTGCCAGGTTTGCCTCCGCCGCCTGACCCATACTGCTTTCGCCCAATCACGTCGTAACTCAACCGGTCCTCGAAGTACCACCGCAGGGCTCGCTGCTGGACCCGCCGGGTCCGGAGGCCAAGGCCCGGCACCTTCTTCAAGAACGGCGCGTGCCGGCCCAGAATTTTCGCGCGGTGGCGCCTGAAAAACGCCAGCTGCGTCGGCAGAGGGAAGCTGCGGTGGCTGCCGGCGTGCAGGCGCGACTCCTGGCGGCGCGCGCCGCGGATGCGCGCGAGGATGCGCCGGACGGTGCGGTCGTTTCTGTATTGCCCGTGGAACGCCGTGCCGCGGCGCCTCGTGAAGGGCCGGCCGGTGCGCCCAGCGGCATGGCGCAACGCGCGCCATCTTTCCTCTCGCGCCCGGTCGCGGCCGAGCTCCTTTTCGAACTCCAAGAGCCGCTCGCGAATTTCCTGCTGGTGGCGGAAGGCCGCTTGCTTGAAAGCGTCTCGCTCGCGAGCCAGTTGCGTCGGCGTCAGGGGCCGCTTGGCCGAGAAGAGCTCGCGAAACGATTCGTCCAATCTCCTGGGTAGTCGGTACCAAAACCTTCGGTAAGCCTCGGCCAGACGGTAGACGGAGCGGGGCCTCATTTTTTTGCGAAACTGCGTCCAGGCCATCTTCTCCAGACCCCTCGCAACATTCGGCATGAGGTGCAGCCTTCCGGCCGCTTCCCCCAAACTTAAGACACCCGAGGGACCCAGGTAGCGAGCCCACACCCAGGCACGCTGGGCGGGCTTTAGATATTTCACGAGATCGCG
>CAZPNG010000292.1:0-6423 GCA_964587845.1 uncultured bacterium
CGGAGTCTGCGGGAAAACTTCCTGCGAGCCGGCGCGCGCCTGCAAGGGCCTCCCGCGACGTCACTCCTCCTGACGACCCTGGCCGCAACCTACCTGGGATGGACCTATGGGGTCTTCCTTGAGAACTTTGCGAGTGCAGCAAGTTGGACCGCGTTTGGGGGATGGGACGCCCGGTACTTCTGGAACGTGAAGGCGCACTTCTACTTCAAAGACCCCGCGGCCTGGAGGGCCATGTTCTCGCCCGAACTCACCTGGACCCATCAGGACTACCCTCTCCTGCTTCCGGGAGCGGTCGCCTGGGGATGGAACTGGGCGGGCCGCGAGCTGATTGGCTGGCCGAGCGTGGTCGCTTTGGCGTTCATGACAAGTCTTTGCCTTCTCGTCCTTTGGTATCTGGCCGCTCACACGCACGCCTGGTTTGCCTGCCTGGGGGCAAGCTTCCTCTTGAACGTCCCCATGTACCGCTTCTGGTCCAGCACCCAGTACGCCGATGTCCCCCTGTGTTTTTACATGACCGCCTCGGCCGTGACCCTGACCTGCGCGTTGCGCTCACGCGAATCGCGGCTCTTTTTCCTCTCCGGGTTGTTCGCAGGCCTGGCTGCTTGGACGAAGAATGAGGGCGTATTCTTTGCCGGTTGGGCAATCCTCGTGGCGTGTCTTGCCCTTGCCCGCACGCCCGGCCGTGATCGGCTGCGTCTCGGGACGTCCTTTCTGGCTGCTTGCGCGATTCCCTTCTCCGCGGTTTGGACCCTCAAGACGTTTCTCTTCACAGGCGGAGATTATTGGGGATCGGCCCGCAGCCTCGCAGAGGTCCGGATTCTGCTCTTCGATCAGGCGCGCACCCAGCTTATCGCCGCGAGCTTCGTCGCCTTCAAGGTGTCCTTTGAGCAGTGGCAGGGCCTGTGGTTCCTCGTGGCCGCCGCCCTCCTTTTCGCCCTCGCGGACCGCAGGCGTCTCGTCTCAAACTACCGATGGGTTGCGCCGGCCCTGGTCTTTGGGGTCGAGTTCGGATACTTCGTCATTCTTCACGTCACCCCCCATGATCTGAGGTTCCAAATCGAGACGGCCTTGTTGCGCCTCATGCTCCACGCCGGCGCCCTGGCCTTCCTCTTCGCCGCCGAGGTTTTTGCAGCCCCCTCAGGCGCGAGCGAGCCCGCCCGGCAAGCGCCGGAGGTTCTTCGCGCATGAGCGAGTCCCGGCCCTCTCTTTCGATTGTGATGCCCTCCTTCAACCAACGAAGGTTTATCCGGGAGGCCATCGATTCGGTGCTCACCCAATCCTACCCTCGCCTGGAGATGATCGTGGTGGACGGCGGCTCAACCGACGGCACGGTGGACGTGCTCTCAAGCTACGGCAGCCGCATCCGGTGGGTCTCGGAGAAAGATCAGGGCCAGGCGGATGCGCTGAACAAGGGCTTCCGGATGGCGGGCGGCGAACTCCTGGGCTGGCTGAACGCCGACGACCTCTACGTCGCGGGGGCTTTGGAGGCCGTCGGCGCGTTTTTTGCCGAGCATCCTAAAGCGACGTGGGCCTTCGGCCACTGTAACATCATCGACGAGTGCGGTCGTGAGATCCGCAAAGTCATCAGCGACTACAAGGCCCGCCGGCTGCGCCGCTACAGCTACCGCTCGCTCTTGTGTGAAAACTTCATCTCGCAGATGGGCGTCTTCATTCGGGCGAAGGCCTTCGACGCCGTCGGGCGGACGTTTGATGCGACCCGCTACTGGGCCATGGACTATGACCTGTGGCTGCGCCTCGGCGCGCGATTCGAGCCCGCGTTGATCGACCGCACGCTGGGCCGGTTTCGCATGTACGGCGCCACCAAGTCCGCGCGGGGGTTCCGCAAGCAGTTTGAGGAAGACTTCGACGTGGCCCGAAAGCACGTGCCGCGCGAGCACGGGCTCCTGGCCGTGCACCGCTTCAACAATGCCAAGATTGTGACGATCTACTATCTGATGGGTTTTTTGGACCGCTTTCGGCGGCGTTCCCCCAAGGGCGCCGGCGCCGAACCTGGAGGGGGGGGCACGCGATGAAAAAAGCACTCGTGACGGGCGTTACGGGGCAAGACGGAAGCTACCTGGCGGAGTTTCTCCTGGAGAAAGGTTACGAAGTTCACGGCGTCATCCGCCGCTCAAGCTCCTTCAACACCGAGCGCGTGGAGCACCTCTACAAAGATCCCCACGAGAAGGACGTGCGTTTCTTCCTGCACTACGGCGATTTGGAGGACGCGAGCAGCCTCCACCGACTTTTGGAACGCATCCACCCCGACGAGATCTACAACCTGGGGGCGCAGAGCCACGTGCGGGTGAGTTTCGATATTCCCGTCTACACCGCCGAGACCGTGGCCCTCGGAACGGTGCGTCTGCTCGAAGCCATCCGCGACACGCAGATCAAGTGCAGGTTTTATCAAGCTTCCTCCTCCGAGATGTTCGGCAAAGCCGTCGAAACCCCTCAGCGGGAAACCACGCCGTTTCACCCGCGAAGCCCTTACGCCGTGGCGAAGTGTTACGCGCATTGGATCACGGTCAACTACCGCGAAAGCTACAACTTGTTCGCTTGCAACGGGATCTTGTTCAATCACGAGACGGTCGCTTCCTTCATGCCGATGTTTTTCAAAAAAACTGGCGATGAAGAGTTTGATATCAAGCCGATTTGCGAGATCGTGCCTTTTGACGCATCAAAACAGCACTATCAAGGGCAAGACGTCTCCGGCCTCTGCGTGTGGGGAAAAGACGGATGGGTCGAAGTGAAATATGCCTCCGCGTATCCTCATGACGTTCTGGGCGATAATAAGAAGCCAAGGTTTATTAACTCGCGCTCGGGAGCGTTCCTCGCCACCTCGAGCCATGTAGGATTCATGGAAGAAGGGATCGAAAAGGAAGTCGGAGATATGGTCGAGGGCGACTGCTTCGAAATCATCGATCTGCCAGACCCAGCTTCGGGGTTCACCAACCGGTTGACCGAGGAAGAAGCCGAGTTACTGGGGATGATGGTCGGCGACGGCTCAGTTTCTTATGGCAAGCTAGGGCTCAAGGTAAACGGAAAATTTACCAATTCATCCCAGGAGATAAGGGATCGTTTTAGTTATCTATGGTCAAAGGTGACGGGAGGGCACACGACCTATTATCCATCTCGGTCGGGTTTCAATCCCGCCAAAACGGTAGGGCAACTGAGCCTCGCTGGCGGAAATACATGGTTAAGAACGATCGATATCTACAACCGAGACCGGACCAAGCGCGTTCCGAAAGCCCTATTGAATGCGCAAACGTCCATTATGCTTGCGTTCCTGCGTGGGTACAACTCAACCGATGGTTTGAAGAGCAATCCTTGCACCTATGAGTATAGAAACTTTAAAACCAACTCGGCAACGCTGGCTATGGGGTTATGGTATCTCATCGACAAGACTACAAAGCAAGATGTCAATTTGACGATCGAAACAAAGGACGACGGTCGAATCTTCTATTCGCTGAATTTGTTGTCGCCGGTCGACAACCTTTCCAAAGAACTTCAGGTACAAGAACTTGCAACCACACAGCTCTCCGGGCGTGAAATTTCAAGATTGACGGGCATCTCGAGAACGTTTGTCCGAAAGATCCTCGACGGGGGTAGCGCTTGGGTGATGCACCCCCAACGAAAGAATCCAGCCGAAATAAAAAAGATTATCGACATGCCGGACTTCCGAGGATGGTTTTATGATCTTGAGACGTCTTCTGGGGAATTCCATTGCGGTGTCGGGAAAACCCATGTTCATAATTCACCACGCCGGGGCGAGACTTTTGTGACGCGCAAGATCACCAAGGGAGCCGCGCGCATCAAAAAGGGCCTGCAGAAGGAAATCTTCCTGGGCAACATCGACGCTAAGCGCGACTGGGGCTATGCCAAAGATTACGTGGAAGCCATGTGGCTGATGCTGCAGCAAAACCAGCCCGACGACTATGTGATCGCGACCGGGGAAATGCACTCCGTGCGCGAGATTCTGGACGAAGCGTTCGGATACCTGGAGCTGGACTGGAAAAAGTACGTCAAGATCGACCCCCGCTATTTTCGGCCCGCCGAGGTGGACGCGCTGCAAGGCGACGCCTCGAAAGCGCGCGCCAAGCTCGGTTGGAAGCCCAAGGTGGGCTTCAAGGAACTCGTACGTCTGATGGTGGACACGGACTACAAGGAGCGGCGCGTTGAAGCGCGGGTTTGGTAAACGCATCGTTGTGACGGGGGGAGCGGGCTTCCTAGGCCGGCAGGTGGTGGCCGAGCTGCGCGCGCGCGGCGCCAAGGACATTCTCGTGCCCCGCGCGAAGGACCACGACCTGCGCGAAAGCAAGGCTTGCCGGGCGGTCGTGCGCGGCGCGGACCTTGTGATTCACCTCGCCGCCCGGGTGGGCGGCATCGGCTACAATCGCGCCAAGCCCGCCGAGCTTTTCCACGACAACGCCCTCATGGGCCTTCATCTGTTGGACGCCTGCCGGCGCGGGGGCGTCCGCAAAGTGGTTTTGATCGGGACGATTTGCGCCTACCCCAAATTCACGCCGGTCCCCTTCCGCGAGGAGGACTTGTGGGCGGGCTACCCCGAGGAAACCAACGCGCCCTACGGCCTGGCCAAGAAGATGCTGCTCGTGGCGGCGCAAGCGTACCGGCAACAGTACAAGTTGAGATCGATTTATCTGCTCCCCGTCAATCTCTATGGCCCCCACGACAACTTTGACCTCGAGAGCTCGCACGTCATCCCGGCCATGATCCGCAAGATGCTGGAGGCCAAGGACAGGAGGGCTGCGTCCGTGACCCTCTGGGGAACGGGCAAGCCGTCCCGCGAGTTCCTCTACGTGGAAGACGCCGCCGAGGGCATCGTGAGTGCCGCCGAGCGTTACGACGGGCCTGAGCCTGTGAATCTCGGCACCGGCCGCGAGATTGTGATCCGCGACCTGGCCTCGCTCGTCGCGCAGCTCACGGGCTTCAAGGGAGATATCGTGTGGGATGCTTCCCAGCCCGACGGGCAGCCGCGCCGGTCGCTCGAGGTGTCGAAAGCGCGCGAGCGCTTTGGGTTCACAGCCAAGACCTCCTTGGAAGAGGGGCTCGCCAAGACGATTACGTGGTGGCAGAAAACGCGGCGCGCCAGGGGCGCCAAGGTCGCATGAAGATCGCCTGGCTGCACTCTCATCTTCTGCTTTCGTTGGGCGCCGGCAAGTTCGTCTATGAGGTGGTGCGGCGGCTGGTAAGATCCGCCACCGTGGATGTATTCGTGGAGCGCGCCTCGCGCGAGCACAAAGACCGCTACCGCGCCGCCGGCATCAAGCTGCGTGAGATCAACACGGCGAGCTCGAAGAGCCCCTGGTACTGGCTCGCCTTCCCGATGTACTTCAGCAAAGACATTCGCGCGCTCAGCGCGCTTCGCGGGCGCTACGACGTCTTTGTGAGCTCTTTCTTTCCCATGAATGCCGCCGCTCACGCCGCCGGCCTGAAGCCGCATCTTACTTATGTTTTTGAGCCGTTCGCATTTTTCCATGATCGGGACATGATCCGGGGACTACCGGCCCTGAAACGTCTGGGGTGCACGGTCAGTGGCGCGCTCTACAGGAACCTGGACGTGCAGGCCGTGCGAGCCGCCGACTCTGTCCTGACGATCAATCAAGGCACGGCGCGGGCCGTGAAGAACCTGTATGGCCGGCAGGCCCGGCCGACGCTTTTGGGCGTCGACACGGAGGCCTTCTCCCCCCGTTCGTCCACCCGACTGGAGGCCCGTTGGCGCGGTCGAAAGCTCGTCATCCATAGCACGGACTTTACGCCCCTGAAGCGCACGCGATCGGCCCTCGAGGCGATCGCGCGGCTGCGGGTCCGATGCCCGGAGATCCTGTTGCTCATCACGCAGTCCCTGTCTGACCGCAAGGGTGAGGAGAGCCTGGACCGGGACATCGAACGCCTGGGGCTCCACAACCATGCCGAGCGCCTGGGGGTGATCCCCGAGGACGAACTCGCCCTGGTTATGTCGCAGGCGCACGTCTGCATGTACACCGGCGTCGGCCAGGGGGCCGGCGCGGCGAGCCTCTTCGTGCTGGAGTGCATGGCCTGCGGCGTGCCGGCGGTCCGCACGCGATTCACCGACGAGGAAGTGGAGGACGGGGTGAGCGGATTCCTGGTCGAGCCCCTGGACCCCGCGGGGCTGGATGCGCGCCTGGCTGAGCTCCTGGCCGACGACGCCAAGCGCAAGCGCTTCGGCAAAGCGGCCCGCCAACGCATTGTGGACCTTTACCGGTGGGACCCAGTCGCCCGCAGGATCTTCACGGAAATCCAGTCGCTCGCCCCTCGAGCGCGGGGACGCGCAGCGGGGGCCAAGCACACGGGCTCATAGAGAGGAACGGAGCCAGGTCAATCAATAAGACCTGGCACCGATTGATGCGGGGCCGAATTGGGCCGGGCCCCGAAGAGAAGCGG
>CAZPNG010000293.1:0-7483 GCA_964587845.1 uncultured bacterium
GGGCTCGTCAAAAAGCAAAACTTTGGGCTTGCGCACAATGGATCGCCCCACCGCGACCCGTTGCCGCTGGCCGCCCGAGAGCGCCTTGGGTTTGCGCGCCAGAAGCGGCCGGATGTCCAAGATATCCGCGACCTCGTAAACCCGCTGCTCGATTTCCTTCTTGGGCACGCGCCTCAACTTCAAGCCGAACGCCATGTTCTCGAAAACGGTCATGTGCGGGTAGAGAGCGTAGTTTTGAAACACCATGGCGATGTCCCGGTTCTTCGCAGCCACGTCGTTGACCAGCGTTTCCCCGATGTAGATTTCGCCCTCGGTGATTTCCTCCAGGCCCGCGATCATGCGCAGCGTGGTGGACTTCCCGCACCCCGACGGCCCCACGAGCACCACAAACTCGCGGTCCCCGACTTCCAGGTTTACGTTGCGCACGGCCGTCACATCGCCGTCGTAAACTTTGCAAAGGTTGCGCAGGAGCACTCGGGCCATGTCAGGACAAATAACTCAGGAGGTTTACGACTTCCTCGCGCAAGTCCCGGCGGCTCACCACCCGGTCGATGAGGCCGTGCTCGAGGAGAAACTCGGACGTTTGAAAGTTCTCGGGAAGCTTCTGGCGGATCGTCTGCTCAATGACGCGCGGGCCCGCAAATCCGATCAGCGCCTTGGGCTCCGCCAGGATGACATCGCCCAGGCCCGCGAAACTCGCCATCACGCCCCCCATCGTGGGATTGGTAAGCACCGAGATAAACGGAAGCCGCTCTTCGGCGAGCCGCGCCAGCGCCGCCGAGGTCTTCGCCATTTGCATCAAGCTGAACATGCCTTCGTACATGCGCGCTCCGCCCCCCGAGCCCGACACGATCACGACGGGGATCTTTTTGTCGATGGCAAGCTCGATTGCACGCGTGACCTTTTCCCCCACGACCGAGCCCATGGAGCCCATGATGAAGCGCGAATCGGTGGCCGCCAGGGCGATGCGCTTTCCCTTGAGGAGCGCCGAGCCGGACAGGCAGGCCTCCCGTAGGCCGGTCGACTTCTTGTCCTGCTTGAGCTTTTCCACATAGCTCTTGGGCCCCTGGAATCGGAGGACGTCCACCGTTTCCAGGCCGGCGTCGGCCTCTTTAAAGGACCGCTCATCGGCGAGTGAGTCAATGCGTTCCCGGGCCGCCATCACGAAGTGGTATTGGCACTTCGGACATACGGACAGGTTCTCACGAAGTGCTTTATTGAAGATGACGGTTCCACAATCGGGGCACTTGGTCCACAGCCCGGCGGGAATGGACTTGCGCCTTCCTTCGGCGGCTTGCGCGGGAGCGTGACCCTCTCCTTGGGACGTCTTTTTCTTAAAGAAGGGCATAAAAAAAATACCACCTGACCTTTAGAGGACTAAAGTGTTGGGTGGTAATCAATCCCTCATTATAGGGGGGCCCTCGCGGCGTGTCAACGAGCGCCGCCGCAAGCCTTCCTTTTAAGCAAACGCCGGAAGATGCAAGGTCTTGCGCAATTTTGACAACCCCTGCGAATGGTGCTATCTTTGAACGGACGCTCGGAAAGGGAATTCTAAGTGGCACTTGAGCATAGACTTACACAAACCCAGACTCAGAGACTCATCCTCTCGCCGCAGATCCGGCAGTACTTGAAGCTTCTGACCCTTCCACTCCTGGAACTGCGAACCGAGATTCGATCCCAACTTGAGGAAAACCCCGTCCTGGAGGAACGCGAGACCGAGACTGAAGAGGCTCCGGATCCGGATGCCGCCGAGACGGCCGAGGAGGGCGACCCCGACCGCCTCAAAGAAGCCATCGACCGCCTGGCAAACATGGATGCAGAGGCCCCCGAAGGGAATTTTTCAAGCCAGACCTCCCCGGACGACATCGAAAATCAGCAACGCAAGAGGGACTATCGGGAAAGCATCATCTCGAAGCGTGAGACGCTCTCCGAGTACCTGCTCTGGCAACTGGGGGTTCTCGAGCTTTCCGATACGCAGCACCGAATCGCCGAACAGCTCGTCTACAACGTCAATCCAGACGGCTACCTCGATCTCGAAGACGTGGCTACGACATCAGAACAACTCGGCGTGCCGCCCGCCAGCGTGGAGGAGGTCCTGCAGCAACTCCAAACGCTGGATCCACCGGGGGTTTGCGCACGAACCCTTCAGGAATCGCTTCTCAACCAACTTCGCCAGCTCCCCGAAACCACCTCGCTCGCGCAACGCATCGTGACCGAATGCCTTTCTGAACTTGAGCGACGGCACGGCGACGACATCGCGAAGAAACTGCACGCATTGCCGCAGTCTGTGAAGAAAGCCGTGGCCCAGATCTCGAAGCTCGAGCCCAAGCCGGGCCGCATCTTTTTTGCCGAGGACCCCATCACGGTTGCGCCGGACGCCAGCGTCACCTACAACGAGGAAACGGGCCGCTACGTGGCGGAGATGAACGAGGAGAGTTTGCCGGCCATCCGCATTTCCAACGAGTACAAGCGCATGCTCAAGGACAAGAAGTCGGACGTCAAGGTGCGCGAGTACGTGCGCGCCAAAATCGCCTCGGGCGTTTGGTTCCTGAACGCCATCGAGCAGCGCCAGCGAACCTTGAAGCGCGTGACCGAGGAAATTGTCAACGCGCAGCAGGAGTTTTTCGAGCACGGGTTCTCCCACTTGAAGCCGCTGCGCCTCAAGGACGTGGCCGCGTGCGTGAAGCTGCACGAGTCAACGATCAGCCGGGCCACTCACAGCAAGTATCTCTTCACGCCGCAAGGCACCATTCCCTACAAGAGCTTCTTCTCGACACGCGTGGGGTCAAGCGAGATCGGCGGCGAGGAGGTGTCGCAGCGCATGGCCCTGGAGAGACTCAAGGCCCTCGTGGCGGCCGAGAACCCCAAAAAGCCCCTCTCCGATGCCAAGCTGGCCGAGCTGCTCTCGACCGAAGGCGTGAAGGTGGCGCGCCGCACGGTGGCCAAGTACCGTGAACTTTCAAAAATCGCACCGTCTTACCTGCGCAAAGCGCGATAACATCCCTTCATGACGACTGGAGAGTGGGCAAAGAAGAAGTGCGTTCCCTGCGAAGGCGGCGCTCAGGCGCTTGACCGGGGCCACGTGGAAAGCTTTCTCTCAGATCTTCCGGGCTGGTCCCTTGCCGAGAATGGAAAATCCATCACCCGCGCCTACGTGATGAAGTCTTTCCTCGCAGCCGTGACCTTCATCCAAAAGATCGCCCAGGTCGCCGAGGCCGAAGATCACCACCCCGACCTGCACCTCACCGGCTACCGCAATCTGCGCATCGAGATGTCCACGCACGCGATCGGCGGATTGAGCGAGAACGATTTCATCCTCGCCGCCAAGATCGATCAGCTCCCCAAAGACCTCAGCAAGAAATAGCGAGGAGCGTAGTCCTGGACGGTTTTCGCGACAGCGGCCCACCGAAGTGAGGCTAGCGGAGCAACCTCGTCTGAGGGCATGAGTGAGTGAGCGAGGCTAGGAGAGCCGAGCTCGCGAACGATCCAGACAAGCCGTTCAGGATGAACGGCAAAGTTTGCCCGAAGACGAGGTTGCGCAGCGATTCAGGATGAAAGGCGAGGTTTCTCCGAGAAGGTAGTGGGTCGAGGCGGGGCTGCAGCGAAGCAAACTCGGTTCGAGGAGATAGCTCGTCGCGCAGACCCGGACGGTCTGAGCGACGAGCGGGACTCGCAAGGCCTTTCAGGACGAAAGGTCCGGTTTCTCCGAGAAAGGAGTTTGCTGAGCTGGCGGTGGGGATTGAACCCACGACCTGCGGTTTACGAAACCGCTGCTCTACCGCTGAGCTACACCAGCACGAGAGGTTATGATACCAGATTTCCGGGGGTTCTTAGGAGGCGAGGACGCGGTCGATGGCCTCTTGCAGGGAAGCATGATTGGAAATCGGTTTCTCAAGGTACGCGTCGATGCCGAGCACGCGCGCCTGCTCTTCCATGGCCGGGTCCAGGTAGCCCGTCAGGACGATCACCTTCAGGGCGGGATGAGCTGCCTTGGCGCGCTTGAGCACGTCCATGCCCCCCGGTCCGGCCCCCAAATTCATGTCCAGCACCAGGACGTCCGGCTTTTCCGATTCCAACAAGCGGACTCCCGAGTACCCGTTGTACGCCTTGAAAAACTGGTAGCCCTGGACGTCCTCGCGAAAATATTCCTCGCAGGAGTCCACGAAATCCTGCTCATCCTCGACCATCAGAACCTTGATGGGCCCCTTCACGGCGCACCCCCCCCCCGAGCCATTGATTCCTTCGGCATCTTGGGCCGGTTCTTGAGAGCCACAGGAGCGGGATCGCTAGCGGCGGGCGAGCGCGCTGCGAGCGCGCGCACCGGAGCGCGCGGCCCCGGAGGTCACGGCCCCGAGAGACGCGGAGGAAAACAGGCCCGCGTATTTGGCGAGGACGCCGGAAGTATAGTGCGGCTTGGGCGGCTTCCAGGCCTTCAGCCTTGAGGCCAGCTCGCGGGCTGAAATCTCGACCCTAAGAACGCGCTTGGGAATGTCGATCGCGACCGGATCGCCGTTCTTGAGGGCCGCTATCGGGCCGCGATCGAGCGCCTCCGGCGACACGTGGCCGATCATGGGGCCGCGCGTGGCGCCGCTGAAGCGCCCGTCAGTGATCAACGCCACGTCCTCGCCGAAGCCCTGTCCCGCCAGCGCGGCCGTGACCGCCAGCATCTCGCGCATGCCCGGCCCTCCCTTCGGGCCCTCGTATCGAATCACCACCACGTCTCCGCGCCGGATCTTTAGCGCCTGAATCGTCTTGAAGGCGTCCTCCTCGCAGTCGAAGACCCGCGCGGGCCCGCGAAACACGAGGTCCTTTGCGCCCGTGAGCTTCATGACGGCGCCTTCGGGCGCCAGGTTTCCCTTTAAGATCACCAGGGCCCCCTGGTCGTGAATCGGCCGGCTGAGCGGATGGACTACCTTCTCCGCCCGCCTGAGATCAATGGCAAGCTCGCGCAAATTCTCCTCAAGGGTTTTCCCGGTCACGGTGAGCGTGTCCCCGTGAAGAAGGCCCGCGTCGAGAAGAATCTTCTGAACCACCGGGATGCCCCCCACCCGATCGAGATCGGCCATGACGTAGGTCCCGCCCGGGCGCAGGTCGGCGATATGGGGCGTTCGGCGGCTCACACGCTCGAAATCCTCGAGCGCGAGGCGCACGCCGGCCTCCTGCGCAAGCGCCAGCAGATGCAACACCGCATTCGTGGACCCGCCGAGCGCCACCGAGACGGCGATCGCGTTCTCGAAGGCCTTGCGCGTCAGGATGTCCCGGGGGCGGATCCACTTCTCGAGCAACCGGGTGACCTGAAAGCCCGCCGCCTCGGATGTCTCCAGGCGGCGCTCGTCCACCGCGGGGATCGAGGCCGACGCCGGCAGCATCATTCCGAGGGTCTCGATCACCGAGGCCATGGTGTTGGCGGTGAACATGCCCGCGCAGCTACCTGCTCCCGGGCAAGCGACCGCTTCCATCTCGCCGAGTTCCTTCTCGGTCATGTCGCCCTTCGCCACCTTCCCCACCGCCTCGAACATGTCCTGGATGTTGATGTCCCGGCCCTGGTAGCGGCCGGGCAGGCTGGTGCCTCCGTAGACGAAAACCGATGGAATGTTGAGGCGCAGGGCTGCCATGAGGGTGCCCGGAAGGTTCTTGTCGCAGCCCGCGATGGTGACGAGCGCATCCAGCCGTTCGGCAAAGGCCACGAGCTCGATGGAATCCGCGATCACCTCGCGGCTGATGAGCGAGCCCTTCATGCCCTCGGTGCCCATAGAGATTCCGTCGGAGACCGTGATGGTGCCAAACTCGAAGGGTACGGCGCCGCCGCGGCGCACGCCCGCTTTCACGCGCTCGGCAAGCGCGCCCAAATGAACATTACAGGGGGTGACTTCCGAGGCGAGATTCGCAACGCCCACGAACGGCTTCGCCAGATCGCCGCTCGTGAGGCCCATGGCCCGCAACATGGACCGCTGCGGGGCACGCTGAGGGCCCTCGGTGATCTCTTTGGAACGATGTTTGAGTTTGGAAGCGTTCATGGGCGGGACATGATATCACACACGCGCAAGACGATCAAAGGCGCCGGGCCGGCCGCGAGGGCCGCCCGGCGCCCTCGGAGCGTCAAGCGATTACTTGGCGGGCAGAGCTGACCGGTCGCCCGGCGGGAAACCCTTCGGCGTGAAGGGGCAGTGATAGCCGCCCTTGCCGCCGGTCCCACAATACACCGAGCACATTTTATAGAGCTTCAACGCGCTCAGGGCAAGCGAACTCACAATCATGATCAGGCCGATCGACTGCCCGAGCTTGCGCATGCGGCCGCGCTCTTTTTTCGTGGCGTACGCGAACACCACGTAGCCGAACCCCGCTGCGATCAGGAGCGATCCAATCATCACGGCGCCTCCATTTCTTCTTGAATGCTGCGTTTTGAAATCCGCTTCAAGTCCCCGCCCATCTCCTTGGTGTAGTAATGGACGATGACGTCACGCACCTCGTCGGGATCGTCCAACACCCGGAAGATCTTGAAATCATCGGCCTCGATGTTGCGCTGGCGAAGCACGGTCTTGTGCAGCCAGTCAATCAGGCCTGCCCAGTAGTCCGAACCCACCATGATAACCGGAAAGCGCTCGACGCGGCGGGTTTGAATGAGGGTAAGCGCCTCGAAGACTTCATCCAGCGTGCCGTAGCCCCCGGGCAGGCAGACGAATGCGCACGCGTACTTGACGAACATGACTTTGCGGCAAAAGAAATAATGGAAGTTCAGCAGCTCGTCGACGTAGCGGTTGGGCTTCTGCTCCATGGGAAGTTGGATGTTGAGGCCCACCGAGCGGCCGCCGGCCTCCTGGGCGCCTCGGTTGGCGGCTTCCATGATAGCCGGCCCCGCTCCCGTAATCACCGTGAAACCCGCGCGGGCCAGCTTGGAGGCGATCGTGCGCGCCTTCTTATAATAGGGGCTTGAGTGGGGCACCTTGGAGGACCCGAACACCGCCACCGCCGGCTGGAACTTCGGCAGCGTGTGAAACCCGTCCACAAATTCCGACATGATGCGGAAAATGCGCCAGGTTTCCTCGTCGCCGAAACGCTTGAATTGAGGGTCTCGCTGTCTCATCGCCTAGAATCGCTTTCGCCCGCTGAACCGCCACGGTTGAGACAAAAGGAAGTAAATCCCGAGCAGCGTTTTGCCGTCGCGAATGCGTCCCCTCGCCGCCAGGCGCTTGAGTTCGGCCAGGCTCACCGTACGTACCGCGTTAATCTCATCATCGTCCAGCCGGGGGGTTTTCTTGACCAAGTCCTCCGCCAAGTACAAATGCATGCGCTCCTGCAAGACGCCCGGAGAGGGATAAAAGGACACGACCCGACGCAGGCGCCTGGGCCAGTAGCCAACCTCTTCGGCAAGCTCCCGGCGGGCGCAACGCGCCGGGCTTTCGCCGGGATCGATCTTTCCGGCCGGAAACTCCCACAGTAAGCTGCGGGCCGTGTGGCGGTATTGCTGCACGAGGATCCAACG
>CAZPNG010000294.1:0-10913 GCA_964587845.1 uncultured bacterium
AAATTCCCCGGACCGTCCACCGTCATTTCTCTGAGAAGAATACATCTGAGCGGGATACGGGAATCGGCGACCTCGCCACGCAAACGCCACCAATCTCGCATAGGCTCGCTTGAAGGCGCTCGGCTCGCTTCGGCCACCCGCCCGCTCGTCAGATGTCGGCGCTATCGCGCCTCCATCGATCAAAAGGGCTCGCGGGCTCCCTTCGATTCCCGTGGGATGCACTGGAGCGGGATACGGGAATCGAACCCGTATAGCCAGCTTGGGAAGCTGGTGCATTACCATTATGCTAATCCCGCGTGAGGTGAGATCAAGCGATGAACGATTATATCAGATCAAAACCGGGAGAGCTTCTGGAACAGACTCAACCGCTCGGTGATTTCCGCCTTCTTGAGCTTGAGCAGCCGAAAGACGCTGAAATCCTCCACCGCGAAGCTCGCCATGACGCTTCCGTAAGCCACGGCCCGCTTCAGCGTCCCAAAGTTCACGCGGCCGCTCGCCGCCAAATATCCCATCAACCCGCCGGCAAAACTGTCCCCGGCCCCGGTGGGATCGAAGACTTCCTCGAGCGGAAAAGCCGGCAGACTGAACATCCGGCGGCCGTGCAGCATGAAAACGCCGTGTTCGCCTTTCTTGATGATGACCGTCTCGGGCCCCATTTTAGAAATCGCGCGCGCCGCTGCGATGACATTGGGCTGCCGCGCCAGAGCGCGCGCTTCCGCGTCGTTGACGATCACCATATCCACGCGGCGCAGCACTTTCTCAAGCGCATATCGCATGCGGTCAATCCAAAAGTTCATGGTATCCATGGCCACGAGGCGGATCCTGGGCCGGGCGAGCGCGTTCACGATCCGGAACTGCAGGTTGGGATCTACGTTGGCCAGGAACAGGAAATCCGGGGTGTCTTGGGCGGTGAGCTTGGGCTGAAACTGCGACAGCACGTTGAGCTGGGTTTCGAGGGTCTCGGCGGTATTGAGATCGAACCCGTAGCGGCCCTTCCAACGGAAGGTCTTGCCGTCCAGGACCTCCAGGCCGCTCAAGTCCAGGGGACGGCGCGCAAGGTGCTTGCGGAAGGAGCTCGGAAAATCGCGCCCGACGGGGGCCACCAGTTTGGTGGGAACAAAGAAACTCGCGCTGAAACCGAAATACGTGGCTGATCCGCCGAGCACGCCGTCGCGCTTTCCGAAAGGTGTCTCCACCGAGTCCACGGCCACCGTGCCGACCACGAGCAGTTTGGGCTTGCGCTGCTTCACCTCGGGGCTCCTGCAAATGTAACGCGCCCGCGCTTGCGCGTCGAGGAGGCCCGCCACGCTTCGCGCAGCCGCTCCGCCCATGCGCGCGCTGCCACTTCCACATCCGGAGCATCAAAAATTGCCCGTACGACGGCGACCCGCCGGGCACCCGCCTCGAGCACCGAGTCCAAGGTGCCCGCATCGATGCCCCCGATCGCCACGAACGGCTTGCGCAAGCGCCGGCTCGCCTCGCGCACCAGGTCCAACCCCACGGGCGGGTAAGTGGGCTTGGTGGGCGTCCTGAAGACCGGCCCCACGCTGAGATAATCCACGGCCTCGCGCGCCGTGCTGACCATTTGCTCCACGCTGTGAGTGGATTTTCCCAGCCACAGCCGGCGGCCCACGAGCCTGCGCACGGCAGTCACGGGAAGATCGCCCTGCCCGACATGCAAAATATCGGCGCCCGCTGCAAGGGCCAAGTCGGCCCGGTCATTGATCGCGACGAGGACTCTGTAGCGCCGCGCCGCCGCTTTGACGCGGATCGCCAGTCTGTAAAACGGCCCGTCTGGAAGCCCTTTGGCGCGCATCTGCACGATGTCTGCGCCCCCGCGCATCGCAGCTTCAATCGCCGCAAGCGCCCCGGGCCCGTCACCCTTGAGGTCCGTGACGGCGTAAAGTTTAAAATCTTGAAAGCGTTTTCTTTTCCAGGTCATAGAGCGAAAACCGCAGCTTCTGAAATCTCTTGGAGGTGGGAATCGAAAAAAGTTTCGAGCACTCTTCCAACACGCGCAGGCCCTCCCCGGCGCGCTTGGCGTTACGAACGAAGAGGTCCGCGAGCACACGTCCGTGCCCGTTGGCCGCAAGGCTTCGCGCCCCCACGTCGGAGCGCGCGTCGCGGCTTGCCACAAGCGCCCGGTAGGGAACCGGCAGGCGGCGGGCGGCGCGATGCACGCCATGGCGCAACGCCTTGAAGGGACCGGTCAGCGCACGCGCCTCCAAGCCGAGACGCACGACATCTTCGCACACCCGAAGCGCTTCGCTCGCGCGATTAAGATTTGCATCCATGATTCGCAGGAGAGCGGGTTGCACAGCGTCACCCTAAGCCGAGGTTGCGGCGGCCCGCGCGAGCCGGACCAGCTGGGAGGTCGAGCGGCCCTTCAGCAACGGCACGCGCTGCACGCGCCCGCCCCATGACCTGACCTCGCGCGCGCCCACAATGTCCGCGGCCATCCAGCCGGCGCCCTTCACCAGGACGTCCGGCCGCAGCTTGAGAATCACTCGCAGGGGGTCGGCTCCGGGAAGGCGGTCACGTAATCCACCACCTCAAGCGCCGCCAGCACGCACGCGCGGTCCGCTTGGTTCTGCAGCGGCCGCCCATTGCCCTTGATCGCGCGCACGGAGGCGTCGCTGTTCAAGGCGACGACCAGCACATCTCCGAGGGACTTGGCGCGCGCCAGGTAGCGCACGTGCCCGGCGTGAAGGAGGTCAAAGCAGCCGTTCGTGAAGACGATGCGCTTGCCCCGCACGCGGTGGCGCGCAAGCTTACGCGCGAGCGCGCCGAGAGGAAGGACCTTCGCACTCACGGCGCCCCATGCCTTCCCTCCCCGCGGCGGGCGGCCTCGCGCGCGGCGAAGGCGTCCTCCACGAGTTCCGAGATGGCGTGCAGGGCCGTAATGTGCATTTCCTGAGCGTGAGAGGTGAGGCGCGAGCCGGCGTAGAAGTTCAGGTCGGTCGCGCCCGCTAACTGGCCGCCGTCTTCGTTCGTGAAGGAGTAGACCCGAAGCCCCCTTTCCTTGGCGCGCGCGGCGGCTTGGATGATGTTGCGCGAGTTTCCGCTCGTGGAGATCGCGATCAAAAGATCGCCCTCCCGCCCTAGGGCTTCGATCTGCCGCGAAAAAATGTGGTCGAAATCGATGTCGTTTCCGGTGGCGGTCAGGATGGAGGTGTCCGTGGTCAGGGCGATGGCCGACAGGGCCTGGCGGTTCGTCTTGAAGCGCACCACAAACTCGGCCGCGATGTGCTGGCTGTCGGCCGCGGAGCCGCCGTTGCCGCACAGCAGGATCTTGCCGCCCGCGCGCAACACTTCTTCCATGCCGCGCGCCATCTGAAGCAGGATGTTCAGATTGCCGGCCTCGAAACTTCTGCGGAAGGCGTAGTCGTGTTCCTTGAGGATCGCCTCGAGCCGCTCTTTTAGAATCAGGTTCGTCGGGGTCATGTCAGCCAAAAAAAATCTTCGACAACTCGTAGTATTCCGCCGGAACGGTCTTGAGGGCCTTGACGGCTTCAGCCAAATCCACCGCCACGATCTTGTTGCCCTGAAGACTCACCATCTTGCCATATTGGCTCTCCAGCACGAGCTCCACGGCGCGCACCCCGAAGCGCGTCCCCAGCACGCGGTCGAACGCCGTGGGGCTGCCCCCGCGCTGAATGTGCCCCAGCACCGTGACGCGCGTTTCGTAGCCGGTGCGCTCCTCGATCTTCTCCGCCAGCACCGCGCCGATGCCGCCCAGGCGAACGTGCCCGAAGGAGTCGAGCTTAACGCCCGAGCTCACCTCCCCCACGCCCGTCACCTTGGCGCCCTCGGCCACCGCCACAATGCTGAAGGTCTTGCCGCGCTTGTGCCGGCGAGTGATGAACTCGCAGACGGCTTCCAAGGTCATGGGCACCTCGGGAATGATGATGACGTCGGCGCCGCCGGCCAGGCCGGCCTCCAGGGTGATCCACCCCGCGTGCCGGCCCATGATTTCAACCACCATGACGCGGTTGTGCGACTCGGCTGTGGTGTGCAGCCGGTCGATGCACTCCATGGCAATGTTGAGGGCCGTGTCGAACCCGAAGGTGTAGTCGGTGCAGCCGAGGTCGTTGTCGATGGTCTTGGGAATGCCGACCACGTTCAGGCCGTCCTTCTGCAGTTTCGCAGCGACCCCCAGCGTGTCTTCGCCGCCCACGGCCACGAGAGCGCGCAGGCCTGTTTGCTTAAAGGTGCGCTTGACGGCCTCCACGTCCTCGGGTTTCTTGTAGGGATTGGTGCGGCTCGTGCCAAGAATGGTGCCGCCGCGCGGCAGGATGCCCGAGACCGCGGCCGCGTCGAGCATGCGGAAATCACTGTCCACGAGCCCCTTCCAACCGTTTCGAAAGCCCAGCACTTCCAGGTTGTTCGCGATCGCCTTCTTGACCACGGCGCGAATGACGGGATTCAAGCCCGGGCAATCGCCTCCGCCAGTCAACAGTCCGATCTTTTCCATCTTTATCGTTCCTTTACTACCGCGATTCGCGCGCGCCGGGCAGGACCCCGCTCGCAGCGGTTTGCAGCTCGCCGGCTTCCCCGAGAACCTTGTCCACTTCCACAGCCACGTCCACCTGGCTCTGAGGCCCGAGCACCTTCAGCAACTTCTCGCGCAGCTCGTCCTGAATCTGCCTGATGAAGACCGGAACGGGGCTTCCCGCCCAGACCACCAGCCGGATTCTGATTTCCAGTTCATTGGCCCCGTGAATCAGCACCTTCACCTTTTGATCCTGAATGAGAAGGTATTTCTTCAGGATCCGCCGCGTGATGTCCACGATCGCCTCGCGGGACACGGTCACCCGCCCCATGGGCCCCTCGTAGACCAGGCCCTCGAGCTGCGCCTTCTTGATGAGAAACTTGGCAAACACCAGCCCCAGGAGCACGAACACCAGGCCCAGGAGGCCGGCCTGAAAAGATCGCCAGGGGTTCGTGTACAGTTCCTCTACGGCGCGCACGGCGTCGTCCAAGTCGACAAGGTGCAGGGACAGGATGGTGAGAAAGCTGCCCAGCGTGAGATACGTAAAAATGGAAAACACCGCGACCGCAAATTGAACGACCTTCATGTCTTTTGCCCTTCGCTCACAAGCTGCTCGATGAACTGCGTGCTGACCCTTCCTTTAAGGAACTTGGGCCGGTTCAAGATTCTGCGGTGAAGTGGCACCGTGGTCTTGATGGGCCCGATGGCCATTTCATGCATCGCCCGCTGCATACGGCTGATGGCCTCGGCCCGCGTCTTGCCGTGCACGATCACCTTCGCCAGAAGCGAGTCGTAGTACGGAGGCACTTCATAGCCGGCGTAAATATGGGTGTCCACGCGCACGCCGAACCCGCCGGGAAGCAACAAGTCCTCAATCTTGCCCGGGCACGGCCGGAAGCCGTTGTCGGGGTCCTCTGCATTGATCCGGCACTCGATGGCCACCCCGTCCAGCTTCACAGAGTCCTGATTGTAGCCAAGACGCTCGCCGGCGGCAAGGCGGAATTGTTCCTTCACAATGTCAATCCCCGTCACGGCTTCCGTCACGGGGTGCTCCACCTGCAAGCGCGTGTTCATTTCGATGAAGTACACCGTTTCATTCGGATCCACCAGAAACTCCACGGTGCCGGCGTTTTCGTAGCCCACGTGCCTGGCGGCCTTCACAGCAATCTCGCACAGCCGGCGCGCCAACTTGCGCGAAATCGACGGCGAAGGGGACTCCTCAATGAGCTTCTGGTGATTGCGCTGGATCGAACACTCACGCTCCCCCAAATGAACCACATGCCCGTGGCTGTCCGCCAGAATCTGCACCTCCACGTGGCGCGGCTCCTTGATGTACTTCTCGATGTACACGTCCCGGTCTCCAAACGCCGCCTCGGCCTCCGACTGCGCGGTGAGGAAGCTCGACACCAGCCGCCCGTCGTTGTGCGCCACGCGCATGCCCTTGCCGCCCCCGCCCGCCTTGGCCTTGATGATCACCGGGTAGCCGATTTCCTTCGCCACCCGCAGCGCCTCTTCCTGATCCATCACCACGCCGTTGGAGCCCGGGATCACGGGAACCCCGATCTTTTGCATGGTGGCCCGCGCCAATGACTTGTCGCCCATCAGACGAACGGCCTCGGGGCCCGGCCCGATGAACTTGATCTCGCAGGACTCGCAGATTTCCGCGAAATGGGGATCCTCCGCTAGGAACCCGTAGCCCGGGTGAATGGCCTCCACGTCCGCAATCTCGGCAGCACTGATGATGGCTGGAATGTTTAAATAGCTTTCCAAGCTCGCCGCGTTACCAATGCAGATCGCATCGTCAGCGAGCCGCACGTGCAGCGACTCGCGGTCCGCCTTCGAGTACACGGCGACCGTCTGGATCCCGAGCTCCCGGCATGCCCGGATGATCCGCACGGCAATTTCCCCGCGATTGGCGATCAGAATTCGTGAGAACATTGAATGAAAAATCGGCGCTCGCCTTCGCGGGCGGCGCCGGTCGTTGGCACCCCGGAACGCCCGGCGCGCGGGCGTTCTCTTCTCCTGTTATGAGAGCTGAATCTTGAACAGCGGCTGGTCAAACTCCACGGCTTGGCCGTTCTCGACAAGAATCTCGAGCACCGTTCCGCTTACGTCCGATTTGATTTCATTCATCAACTTCATGGCTTCAATGATGCAGATGACGTCGTTTTCCTTGATCTCCCTGCCTTTGGTCACAAAGGGGTCCGCGTCCGGGGCCGGGGCGAGGTAAAAGCTGCCCACCATGGGTGACCGGATCAAATGGGCGTTCTCGGCCTGAGCCGCGCCCGCGCCAGCAGGAACCCCTGCGCTCGGGACGACCTGTAAGGGGGGCATCGCCCCCACGGCGGGCTGAATGCTCTGAATGACCTCTCCCCGTCCCCCCTTCTTGAGCTTGATTTTGAGCCCTTCCTTCTCAAGCTCAAGCTCGGAGAGCCCGTGCTCCTCCATAAGGGAAACCATTTCCTTTAATTCCTTAATGTTCATACCCATTCGCCCAGGTTATCCAATGAAGCCATATTTCCCCCACCTGCCACCCATTTAATGCTTATCGGCTGGCTATGTCCCCCACTTTATATCCGTATGATGGAGTTAATTTGGGATGCTATACAAACATGCCGGATGCGTTCAAACCCAGCCATTCTAGGGGCCTGCCGAGGTACTGTCAACCCCCTTTTAGGGCTCCTATAAGGCCTCGCAGGCCCAGCGTATAGCTCTTGAGCCCGAACCCGCTCACCTGCCCTATGCAGGCCGGGGCGGTCAGGGAGGTCTGTCGGAAGGCCTCTCGCTTAGCGATATTCGAGAGGTGCACCTCGACCGCCGGCACGCCGGCCGCCAGGAGGGCGTCCCGCAATGCCACGCTGGTATGGGTGTAGGCCGCCGGATTGATGAGGATTCCCTTCACGCTGCGGGCCGCCTTGCCGATCCAATCCAGCAGCACCCCCTCGTGGTTGGACTGCCGGATGGTCAGGGTGACCCGCAGGGCCTTCGCCTCTTTCTGGAGGGCCTCATTGATCTCCTTCAGAGTGACATCTCCATAGTGCTCCTGCTCCCGCTTGCCAAGCCGGTTCAGATTGGGGCCGTGGAGGACAAGAATCTTCGGGCTCATTTCTTGGGCCCTCCCTCCGCCTCCTCGACGAGCATCACGGGGATCCCCTCCCGCACAGGGTAGCGCCGCCCGCACTCCTTGCAGACAAGCCGATCCCCTTGTTCCTCCAGGGAGCCGCGGCACGCGGGACATGCCAGGATTTTCAATAAGTCAGGGTTCACCATGCTCGCTTCTCCCCTCCTGCAGCGTCGTGCCCGCCCAGGCCACCGACGCCGGGATCGCCCACATTCAGGTTTCCGATCTCCTTCAATTGCACCCCGCCCACGAACGCATAGAGCACCCCGCACGCAAGCGACACCCCATACACCAGGGCGTCGTGCAAGAGGGCCAAAGCGACAGCTTCATGCGCAGGCACGTGAAATGAAAACAGATACGTGAACCCGGCCTCCCGCACGCCCAGCCCGCTGATTGAGGGCGCCATGGCGATCGCAGCGATGAGGGGGATCAGGAAGAAATACAGCCCCAGGGGCACGTCCAGGCCGATCGAGCGCCCGAGCAAGTAGTTCAGAAAGATGAAAAAGGCCTGCGCCACAAAGGAAATCAGGAGCGTCCACAGAAGCACAAGGGGGTGCCCCCGATACTGGTGAATGGCATGGTACACGTCTTTGAGGCGTGATTTGAGGCGGGCGCTGGGCACAAAGACGCCGAGAATCTTGAAGCGCCGCGCCACTCGCTTGCTCATGAAGAACACCACCGCGAAAACCCCCAAGGCCACCATGATCCACACCCCGCGGCGCACACCGGGATGGTCCATTTCCCGGCCGTACCACGCCAGCGCCAGCATCGCGTAGCAATTCATGGCGAAGAAGCCGAGGATGCGGTCAAGCAGCACCGAGGTGAAGCTCTCTATTTTTCTTCCCGAATGCCGGTAGACGTAATACGCTTTGGCCACATCTCCGCCCACGCTCGAGGGCAGAAACACGTTGAAAAACTGCCCCACGAGGCCAAGATAATAGAGCCACGGAATGGCAATGTGCACGTTTTGAACGCGCAGGATGGCGTGCAGGCGAAACGTGATGGTCAGGAGCGAGAACAGGAACAGCACGGCCGCAGCAAAGAAGAGGCGCAAGTCTGCGCCGGCCAGCACCTCGCGCACGCTGCCCCACTGGCCCCGGAAATGCCAAGCCAGGTAAGCCACGATCCCGAAGCTCACGAGAAGCCGCAAGAGATTCCCCAGGACTTTCTTCACGCCGGGATCCCTTCCACTGCCGGATGCAAAGACCCCTCCTTCGTCCTGAAAGATCGAGCCGCACCACGCACGCGATGTATTCTTAAAAAAAAGAGGTTCCGAGCGAGTGGGGATTCATGTGCCCGGAACCTCTTATGGGTGAGTAGAGACTCATTAGCCTCTATGCAAAAGTCATTATAGCACCGGGGCCAGTCAAGTCAACGGCCAAGGGCATAAACCTGGCCTAAAGATGCAACACCCTATCTTAAAAGAAGTTAGGTTATGTGTAAGAAGGGTTACGCCCGGACTGCCGCAGCTTCGCTAGCCGCCCGCTGAGCCGCCAACTCGGAGATCAGTCGCGTCACCGCCTGCCGAGACACCCCAACACCCATGAGGCCCACTTCGATCAGAGCCGAAAATCCCGACGAGGCGATTGCCTCGAGGGCTGTCGCCTTGTCGGGAAACTGATTGCGCAATGTTCTGGCGATGGCCGACCTGGCAGCGACTGCTGCCGCGGTCCAGTACACATCCCGGTTCCGGTCCGACCTGGAGGCGTTGGGGTTCACGACGTGAAAAAAATTTCTCAATTCGCGGTCGTCCGGCCCTACGGAACCTACGATGGCGGCGGGCGACATGCGCGCCGCGCCACGCCAGGTGTTCAAGAGAGTATGATCCCACTTCGCGCTCTCGGGCACGCGCTTTGTTGAAATGCGATCCAAACCGAAGCCGGCAGCTCGCACACTTCGGACGTACGCGTCGGCTCGCGCCACCTGCTGACGAGTGGCGGTCACAACGATAAGGTGGACATCACCACTGGTTCGGAGGTATGCAATGACTGCCTCACGAGACGGCAGGTCGGCCTCCGGTACGATGATCGAGACTGTCCCCAGGGGCTCACTCGCCACGGAGACTGCGCTCGCCCCCTCACCCATCGAGGAGAGTGTCGCTGTAAAGCTCTCGATCCCTCCCAACTGTGCGAGCTCTGTCGCAAGTATCATGCTTTCCGCTGCCTGGGTTGCTTGAACGGCCTTCGCGGCTTCCGCTTTCGCCACCGCGCCCTCTGCCTTCGCTCTTTCTTTCTCGGCGAGACTCGCTAGAAGTTTCTGGAGTTCGGCAATGGCACGCGCGTCCTGGATCATCTGAGCAATGACGGGCTTCGGTACCAGGAAACTCAACTCGGACTCCAACAACGCAGGAACCGCCTGTGGATTGGCCGTGACGGTCTCCGCAGTCAGCCGTTCCGCAACGACCCCCCGCGCCCAAACGCTGACGACCTGGGCGAGCTTTGTTCCCGTACGCCCCACGAGTCCCGGTGTATCCTGCTCGACCATGAGCGTACTGGAGAGAAGCTCTTGAGACAAATCGCCCGTCCGAAGCCCCATCACGGCGGCCGCGACATACACTTGGGAAAGCAGTGGCGCAGCGAGTGCTCCGCCCTCCGGGGTCGCTGAGAAGGAAGCAAAGGGGGTCGTGCCCTGCAGAAACTGCAGTCCCTCGGGCCACTCGGTGTCTAGAGATGCAACCGCAGGGGCCTTGCGCGCCGCCGCCGGCGCCTCGCGCTCGCTTTGCCGCATGTACACGGAGAGCTCTCCGTCGCGGGCCTCAATCCGAAGGGAGTCCCTGCGACCTGGCTCCAGCCCGAACACCGTGGACTCCAGGATATTAACTGGACCCGTATCGAACAGTTCGGCAGCCTGCCCGTCTGAGCTACGGTCCGCGAGCTGTTCGCCGTCCCCTTCTCGCAAGAAGCGGATTCTGACGAGACCTTCGACGGTGAACTCATCGTTGCCGATCCGACCCCTGATGGTCACCTCAGGGGTCCACACAGGCGCGAGACCGTCAAGATCAGTCCAAGTCGGAGTCCCTCCGAACACCCTGACGTAGTCCTTAGGTGCAGATGCCGGGGCAGCAGGGGTCCCATCCACGATGAGCCGCCACTGGACCTCGCTCGGGCCCCCTCCAGGAGGGCTGTTCATCACGATCTTCACCACCCGTCCCTCCAACTTGAGCAATGGGTGATCATCCCGGAGCGCGACGACATCTTCTATGAGTACGGTTCGCTCAAGGGGTCTCCCTGGCTCAGCTTCTAAATCAAGAACCCGCTCGTGAGGTTCAAGCCCTCCCTCGCCGGTATCGCGGATTCTCAA
>CAZPNG010000295.1:0-4506 GCA_964587845.1 uncultured bacterium
ACGGCGCTCGCGGTCGGCTTCTGCCCCGCTCCGCGCCCGTAGAGCATCACCTCGCCCGCCTCGTCTGTTTGCAGGAGGATCGCGTTGAACGCGCCGTCCACTTTGGCCAGGATGTGGTCCGCTCGCAGCAGGGTCGGCTGCACGCGCGCCTCGACGCCGGCGGGCGTTTTCTTCGCGATCGCCAGCAGCTTCACTACATAGCCGAAGGCATGCGCGAAGTTAAGATCGTGGCTCGAAAGGCCCGCAATGCCCTCGGCTGTGACCTCGCGGAACGGAATGACCCGCCCGAAAGCGAGCGTCGCAAGGATCGTGAGCTTGTGGGCCGCATCGATCCCCTCGACGTCAAAGCGCGGATCGGCCTCCGCGAAGCCGTGTGCCTGCGCCTCGGCGAGCGCCTCGCGAAAGTCCACATGTTCCTTCGCCATCTGCGTGAGGATGTAGTTCGTGGTGCCGTTGATGATGGCGTGAATCGAGCGCACCTGGTTCGCCGCCAGGCCCTCGCGCAGCGTCTTGATGATGGGGATGCCGCCCCCGACGCTGGCCTCGAAGAGAATCTCGCGCCCCGCCCGTTTGGCAGCCGCGAAGAGCTCGCTTCCGCACTCGGCAAGAAGCGCCTTGTTGGCCGTCACCACGTGCTTGCCGTGCGCGAGCGCCGCCAGCACCAGGCTTTTGGCGCGCGCCACTCCGCCGATCAGCTCCACGACGACATCGACGCGCGGATCGCGCACGAGCCGCTCGGCGTTGGCAGTGAGCAAGCGCCTCGCCACGCGGACCTTGCGCCGCTTGGCCGGCCGGCGCACGGCCACGCCCACCCATTCAAAGCGCGCGCCCGCAAGTCCCGACAGGCGTCCGCCCTTGCGACTGAGCAGGCTGTAGACGCCGCTTCCGACTTCGCCACACCCCAACAGTGCGACTCTTATCTTTTTCATGTGCCTGACTAGACCCCAACGTACTTTGCGTAAAGCGTTTTAGCCTGGGCCGGGTCGCTGGTGCCCTTCACAATCGCGCGGCCGTCGCGGAAGATCATCATCTCGACGCCGCCCAGCGCAACCTTCATCAGGTAGGGGTTCGCTTCCACCCGTGCACTCGGCTCGAGCTTGCGGCGCATGGCCTCAAAATCGATGACGATGTTGTCCTCGCGGCACACTTCCACGGCGTTGCGCCCACAGAGCTTCACCGCCGTGACGCCCGTGCGCCCTTCCAAAAGGGGAAACGAGCGATCGCGGCACACCGTACAATCCAGGCGGCTGGCCACCAAGAGACTTTCCTGCACGATGCCCTTCCACACGTCGAATCTCACCAGGCCCTTCGACACGGCATCGGCCTGACCCGTCAAAAGTTTCAAGGCCTCGGTCACCTGAAAGGAGGCGACAACGCTCACGGCCGGTCCCAAAACGCCCGCGGTGTCGCAGGTGGGCGCATCTTCGGGCGCCGGGGCGTCCGGAAACACGCACGCCAGGCACGGCCCATCAGTCGGCCGCACGACGAGCATCATGCCGCTTGCGCCCACCACGCCCGCGTAGATCCACGGCTTGCCGAGCTTCACACAGACTTCATTCACCAGGTAGCGCGTCTCAAAGTTGTCCGTGCCGTCCAAGACAAGATCGACATCTGAGAGCAAGCTCTCGGCGTTCCTGGCGCGCAAGTCCTCGATGACGGCTTCGATGTGAATCTCCGAATTGACCGCGCCGAGCTTCTCCTTGGCCGCCACGGCCTTGGGGCTAGAGGCGCGCGCATCGGCCTCGTCAAAGAGCACTTGGCGCTGTAAATTGTCCAGCTCCACGAAGTCGCGGTCGATCAAGCGCAGGAACCCGACGCCGGCTCGCGCCAGCAAGTTCGCCGCCATCGAGCCGAGCGCGCCCACCCCGACCACGGCCACCCGCGAGCGGGCAAGCTTCGCCTGTCCCTCCTCGCCGATCGGTTCAAATAAAATCTGCTTACGGTATCGGTCCATACGCTCACCCTGTCATCCTGAGGCGACACACTTTTCTCTGTCGTCCTGAGCCGCTTCGCATCTCGCGGCGAAGAACCTCTCTCGCCGAAGGATCTCTGTGAGATCCTTCGCGCGCAAAGCGTTGCGCTCAGGATGACTCAACCGAGAGATCACCCCTTGATGCAGATCAAGGGTCTGAGAGATCCTTCGCTTCGCTCAGGATGACACGACAGAGAGATCACCCCTTGATGCATATTAAGGGTCTCTGTCGTGTCACTTTCTTTGAGATGCCGGTGCGCTCCATCACGTCCACGACCTCGTTCACGTCCTTGTAGGAGCCCGGCGCTTCCTCGGCCAACCCGCGCACTGAATGGCCGCGAAGCACAATCCCCCGGCGAGCGAGGTCCCTGACAATCTCCTGCCCGCGCCAGCGCTTGGTAGCCTGCACGCGCGACATCAGCCGGCCCGCCCCATGGCAGGCCGAGCCGAAGGTCTCCTTCATGGCTTGCTCCGTGCCCGCCAAGATATAGGAAAACGTCCCCATGGTGCCGCCCACGAGCACGGGCTGGCCCACGTCCTTGTAAGCGGCGGGAATGTCCTCACTGCCGGGCCCGAATGCCCGCGTGGCTCCCTTTCGGTGCACGAGCACGGTCTTGCCTCCATGCTTTTCAAACTTGCACGTGTTGTGGCCCACGTCATAAACCTGCAGGATGTCGCCTTCCTTCACACCGGTGACTTTGGCAATGGCCTTGCGGGCCAGGGCCGCCAAGACCTGGCGGTTGGCAAACGCGCAGTTCATGGCGGCACACACGGCCGAAATGTAGCGCTTGCCCTCGGGGCTCTGAATGGGCGCGCACACGAGGTCCCGCTCGCGGATGGGAATGTCGTACTTGCGGCTCGCCTCCTCCAGGACCGAGAGATAATCCGCCCCCACCTGATGGCCCAGCGCGCGGGAGCCGCAATGAATGAACACGATGACTTGATCTTTCCTCAAGCCGTAGGCCTCAGCGATTCCCTCGTCGAAGACCGTCTCGACCACCTGGACTTCCAGGTAATGATTGCCGGACCCCAGCGAGCCCAGCTGGCGGCCGAGCCGGTCCTTGGCCTTTCGGCTCACGGCGCCTGGATCCGCGCCGTCGATCACCCCGCCCTGCTCGGTAAACTCAAGGTCGCGCGGCGTGCCGTAGCCCAAGTTCAAGGAAAACGCCGCGCCCTCCTCGAGCATCTCATCCATCTGGCTGGCCGAGAGAGTCACCGGCCCCCGCGATCCCAGGCCAGCAGGAATCGTGCGGAAGAGTTCATCGGCCAGCGCTTCCTTTTTGGGTTCAACGTCGGCCGCCGTCAGGGGCGTCGCGAGACAGCGCACGCCGCAGTTGCAGTCGAAGCCCACGCCCGCGACGCTCACCACACCCGTCTTCACGTCGAAGGCGCCCACCCCGCCGATCGGAAAACCGTAGCCGGGGTGCACGTCGCTCATCGCGATCGAGGCGTCCTGAATGCCCGGAAGGCAGGCGACGTTCTCAATCTGCTTGAAGGCGTTCCATTCTTTCGTGGCCACGTCCTCCAGCAGCACATCGATGATGGCCTTGGAGCCGTAAATGCGCCCGGGCACCTGCATCGCCCCGTGCTTGGGGATTTCCCAGACATCTTCGGCAATTTGTTTGAGTTCCGCGGTAGCCGGCACGAAAAGACACCCCTCCCTTTATTGAAGGAAGTGGTTAGTATACCGACATTTACGATTGATTTCAACGAGGCGGGCCAAAAAGCCTTAGAGCATGAGGTGCTCTTAAGCCAGTTCAGGCAGGGTCGCTCCAGCGATGCTTGTAGAGGGTGAGACTCCCCGACCGGAAGACCGGCCCGTATTCGGGCGGGACGACGGCCCCCAGCGCCTGGGAGACTTCCTCAGAGACAATGTAGTCAGGCACCCGGTCAAGGTACGAACGGTGCGTTTGGATGCGCTGCAGGAGAGCGCTCTTCAACTCGGAGGCCTGCTGGCCGCCCTCCCCTGCAAGCTCCGGCCGCAAACTGTAGCGGTGAAAGAGGTGGTAGAGAAAGCCTGTTTGGGCCGCCGGCACGCGGCCGTAGTGCCACGCGCCGTGGTCGTAGGGATGCATCGGCTCGAGAAACCGGTCCCACGCGAGCGCCGGCACCGAGAGAAAGTGAGAAATGGATGCCAGGCGATCCGCGATCTCGCCGTTGGACCTGCGCGAGTGCAGCGGAAAGCCGGAGGGCAGCAACAAGTCAAAGTCCGTGTGATAGGCCGCAAGATAATTGACTTCCGGCGAGAGCGTCAGCAGGATCTTGCCGCGGGTGTCAGGGACATTCGCATGAAAATACTCGACCAAATCTTCAACCTGCCGCGGGATCCCGAACTGCGGGTACGTGTTGTCCAACAGACTGTAGGAGCATACCGCAATCCAAGCCGCCAAGAGCACGAGAGCCGTCCCTTTGACCACAACTCTCAAGACGGACCGGGCCCTTTCGCCAATGAGCGAACCCGCCCGCAAGATTCCGCCGCCAAATTTCGCAACCTGTGCCGCCAGGGAACCCGGCTGAGGCCGCAGCGCCGCCAC
>CAZPNG010000296.1:0-5316 GCA_964587845.1 uncultured bacterium
GATCGCCGTCATTCTCGCCCCTTTGCTCCACTGCGGAATCTCCACAGCCACGTGCGGGAACGTGCGGATGGCGGCCTGAAGGCCGGCCGCCTCAAAGCCGTGAGGGATGCCGGAAACGCGGTACCGCCCGTTCCGGAGCACGAACGCTACGGCCTTCGAGTTCCGGTACTCGTCGAGCACGCTCTGCCAGATTTCATCGTGGCGGTCGATTTTGCCCCGGCGAATCTCCGCTTCCCCATGAAATCGGCCGGAGGAGTCCCAAAACTCCGGCAGGTGGACCCGCAGGGGGTGAATCTCATCCATCGCGTCCTTGCGCGCGCCGACGTGGATGTGGGCGTTGCGGCCCCACGTGTACCAGTCGACGTGCCCGAAAAGGCGCAACAGGGTGCGCTTGCCCACATTCACACCCAACAGGCTGCGCGCATATCCGTTCTTGGTGGGGCGAATCATGAGGATAAAGGGAGAGGTGGGCAGCGCTTCGGCCGTTTGGGTGCCGCCCGGACTCACGATTTGGAACCGGTCCCTGGAGTTGACAGCCGGGCGCCTCTTGATGAGGATGACGCGCTTGGACTCGGGGACGCGAAAGACGCGCACGCGTCCGTCGCGGAGGACCTTGAGTCTTGAGAATGTGACGGCCGGCTGCTCAACGGTTGCCACTACTTCCACGCGCACGGGTCGCAGATTTCCTGAAGCATCGCGGGAAAGCCAAATCCGAACATCGCGGCCGGGATACGATTGATCGAGGACCACGCGCACGTCCCGGCCCCTCGTCCCCTCCCGCAATCTGAAGAAAACCTCGCGGCTGGATGGATCGCGCGGATCGCCGGCCAGGTGGCCCCGCACCAAAACACGGCGCATGCCGCGCAACTCGGCTCGTGAAAAGGAGAGCTCTGGAAAATCGAGCGAAGGAATTGTGCCGCCGGCGGCCTCGTGGGCACTCACGCCCACATAGCCCCGATGAAGAAACCTTGAACCGCGGGTGAGAAAGTTTTTCTCTTCGTCGGGAGGGGAAATCACGCGCAGCTCGGGAACGGAAGCATGCGTGTCCCAGTCGTCCGGAGCCGTGGCGCGCGCGGCCGCCTGCCGCCCCGGCGTGCTCATGATCTCCTCAAACAAGCGCTCGGCCACAGCGTCCGCATCCATCGCATCTCCGGAGTCCCTCCCAACGTGAGCGGCCAGTTGAGCTGCGATCGGCCGAAGGAATCGAAGAAGTCTTTGCGTGTTCACACCGCCACCCGGCATCGAGAGGTCTGTGGGAACCTCGCCGCGCTGCAACGCCGCGAGCTTCTCCCAAGCGTCCTGGCCAACGATGCGCTCGAACGCTTCTGCGACATCGACCGGCGTTTCAAAGGCGGTTTGAGCCGGGTTGGGGGTCGAGAGGTCCTCGACAAATCGCTCGAGAGGTTGTTCTCCTTCTCCAATGGAGCGATCGAGCCTCACAGGGTTGCGCGGCTTCTTGGCTACCAGCGTGCCTTCAGCCGGCGGGCCCTCATTTACCCACTCAAGCCGGATGGGAATTGAAAGACCGCCGCCGACGTCGCGATACGCCATCGCGCGCGCAACGTCACCATAATTGAAAGTCAGCTCAATGCGATCGCCGCGTAAGCCTGCCGGGATCCCGTTACCATTCAACAGGCGGGATGCGTGGAGCACGCGGCTGTTACGAAACGCAATCGTTACCCTCGGAAGTCCTCTCAGAACATCCGGCAATTCTTCTCGTAACACGGGAAGGTCTGCGTGTCCCGAAAAGCGTAATCCCGCCCTATGGTGAACAAGCCGCACGGCCTCGCGCTTCCTCCCGTGCTCTAAAAGCATTTGGAAGAGTTCCTCCTGCTGCGCCTTGCGCTCCTCCTCAGCCGAGAGACTCTCCACCGGCACGCCGGACCGTGCGCGAAAGACAAGGCCCCCGCGGCGCGACGCTTGTCGATCGCGCTCGACCTTTTGAAAGACGACGCGCGGCGCAGGCCCTTCTGCAGCAAGTTCCACGCGCTCTACTGAGGCCCCCGTCCGCGGATCCCGGCGAATCCACACGCGCACGTCTCGACCGGGATAGGGATGATCCAGGACGACGCGAAGGTTCTCACCCTCACGGCCACCGCGCATCCAGAACCGAATCTCATGCGAAGCCACACCTCGGGAATTGTCGCCCAGGCGTGTGACGAGCAAGATGCGGTCCAGCTCGCGCAATTCCGCCCTTGTAAGCCCGTACTCGGGCATATCCACCAGCGGAAAGTAGACCTGGCCTGGGGAGCCCGTCGCCTGTACTGCAACGTATCCGCCGTACCGCACGCGGGAAGCCGAAATCGCACGGTCGCGATCGGCGACCGCCCGCGGTGAGCGCTTGAGCGCGCTTCGCAAGAGATGGCCGAGGCCGTGAGCTCTTGCCCGCTTGAGAAAAGTCGAACGAGAAACCTCTATTCCCTGCTGCCGTACCTTTCGCGTTGCCGCGTGGCTGTTTCCGCGGCTTTCGAGAAGGGCCTGCTCCAGCAAGTCCGGCGGAATCAGCTTGCTCTTTTTCCGCGGCCTCTTCAGGCCAGAGATGGCGGAATCATTCAGGAGGTGAGCTACTTCTTCGATGTGGCGAGCGATGCGATTTTTAATGGCGTGGACGCTCAGCGTTTCTGGAATCTCGCCTCGAGCGGCCAGGCGCCCCAGCTCTCGGGCGATCTCGGTCGCGCTGATGTACCCCTGGTCTCGATACTGCTTGAGCATGATATCCCGAATAAGGTGATTGGGGACACGCTTGCGCAGTGTGCCCGCCCGCCGGGCTCGCTTTTTCGGCGCATCCAGCATGAGGAGAAGATTCGGCATGAAATCCCGAACGCGCTTCCTGATGCCAAAATCAGTCAGGCTCTCGGAAATGCTGCCGCTTTCTTTCATCCTCTTCAGCTCACGGGCGATCGCCCTGGCACTGACAAAACCGTCTCGGCGGTACCGGGAAACGATGAGGTTTCTCAAAAGTGAATTGGGTAGGAGCTTCAACCCACCGTTAGATTTCACAAGCGATTCGAGGTCCGGAAGATAATGCTGGATACGAATCAAAATCGTGTCCTCTTGCAAAGCTTCTTCGAGCTCGCCGCGCTCCACCATCGCCTCAAGCTCTCGAACAATGGCAGCGATGTTCACGAACCCAAACGTGTCGCGTTGCTTCTCGATGAGTTCTCGAATGAGCTCATTGGGGACTGCCTTGCGGGCGCCCGGCCGAGCTTGATTCCTGCCTGCAGTACGGATCCCCCTCCTTTTTGTCCTCCGGCCCAAGGTCCCCCCATCGACGCCTAGGATGCGCGCTGCCTGGGAGACATTGCCACCCGTAGAAGTGAGGGTCGCCTTGATCGTCTCCGTGGGCATGCCGCTTTTCGCGTCGCTCTTTCGCTGCGCTCTGCGCTTGTCGGCTGCCTGCACACGTTTTCTGATGTCTTTGAGGTCGATTCTGACCCGCCTTCGAATTCCAGCGACCGATAGCGAGGCCGAAAACTCTCCAGCCTCCACCTTCGCATCCAGGTCAGATTTGGCTGCCTCGACATCGTAAGCATTGCGGCGCAGGATTTCCCGAAGCGTCTCATCAGAGACCGCTTTCGGATGCGCTCCCTTGGCACGGATCTGAAGCCCCATTCGCTTGGCTTTGCGCGCCAAGGTGCTCTCGTGCATGCGGTAGGCTTGCGGCAGGAAATCCACGGCCTTCGACGCGACGCCGTTGGCCTGTTGGAGGGCTGCTTCAATGACCGCCTTCTCGACGTCGATGTACTTGGTTCCCTCATGGCGCTGATTACGCTCTGCAGCGGCCTTCACTAGGGCCGACAGCTTGGGATCCCGAATCCGCTCATAAACGCGGTTGCGAACCCCGCTCCAGGTGATCGGCTTGATGTCGGGATGCAACGATCTGTCGCTGATTTCGGCAGCGACTTCGTTCACGTCCCCATTGTATTTCACAAGCAAATTGCGAATAAGCTCGTCGGAGGCAGCCGGAAGCGATTGATCCCCTAACAAACCTTGCCGAAAATCTTCCAGTCCCATATCAACGATCTTTCTTTCGAGCGTCCGGCGTATCATGCGGTATTTCCTCGGCAAGTGTTTAAGAGCCGTCCGGATCTTGCCGCCGCCTTTCATGAGAGCTTCTTTGATGACTTCCTCGGGGACTTCCTTGCGGCCGCGTCGGGCGCTGTAGGCTTCCAGAAGTGCGCGCAGAGGCACAAGATCCTCGTGAGCGTCGTTGTAGATTCTCGCGCGGATGGCTTCCGCCCCGATCGGTCTGGTGCCATGAAGCCCGGGCCGCGCAAACATGCGCTTCATCCCGGCTGCCGCTGCCGTGACATTTCCCTGATGTTTCGTCACGAGCTCGAAGATCAGCCTGTCCGATATCTCGCGCAACTGAGTCGACTGCGTGCGGATGACTCGGCGCTTTCCACGTGGCTGCTCGCCTGTCTCTCGGCGCGCGGGAGAGGAACGTTTGACGGCCAGGCGGGGGGGATCGGTGCCGCTTGTGGTGTAGTACTCCCAGGCCTGGCGGTTGAAAAAGGCCTCGCGGGCGCCGCGGCCGAAGTAGATGAGCTCCTGCGGGGCCAGCACACGATTCAGCTCGCCGATGATTCTCGAAACGGCCGGCTCGGGTGTCCCAGCCGTGTCAGCATCCAGAATCACCAGGTCAAAGGCCCCGTCTGTAAACCCTTCGGAGATAGCGAGTTCTGAAGGCGAAAGGTGGTGCAGGAAGATGCGATGACGCAAGCCGGGCGTCGGTTCCACCCACTCGGCAAGAGCTCTCTGCAGGATCTCAATCCTCGGGCGAGAAGGCTCGACGAGATGAATCTCGATGCTTCTGGGAGACGAAAGTGTCTCCCACGCGATGGCGTCCAGCAGCTCCAGGTTTTCTCCTGGGTCAGTGAGGAGAATTCGACGGGGCGCCCAGTCTTGCAGTCCGACCCTGCGGCCGCGCTGTCTAAGGAATTGATTTAATTCGTCACGCACCGGCACGACACCCGTACGGGCGCCGCGTATCACGGACAGAGCCGGCCGCTCGGCGTCCAGGCCCGGTTTCAGCCCGCCCCCCACAATCGGGTAAAGAGCCGAGCGCCCGGCGGCCATGCGGGGCGGCCAGCTTTCAATCAACTCGCGGGCGTACGTTCTCAAATCTCCCTCGGCGACCGAGAGGTCTGATTCCATCTGATAGGCCTGGCGAATGAGCACGTAAAGCCAATACCGCCGTGCCAGTTCAAATGTGGGGTCGAAAGCCTCCTGCGAAGAGAGCGCCGGCTCAAGATCTGCAAGGGTGTGGAAGGCCCGGCCGTACGCGTATCCGGCATAGACAGCCCACACGCTTAG
>CAZPNG010000297.1:0-7321 GCA_964587845.1 uncultured bacterium
CGGCTGGTGGGGCGCACGGACCTGTTGCGCAGACTCTCCTGGGAAGAAACCACGGCGCTCGGCCACGATTTCGAAACGCTCGGGGTGTCCTGGGTGCTGCCGTTTTTCGATGGGGACGTCTTGATGGGATTTCTGTGCATGGGGGAGCGCCTGCCCGGGCAGTCCTTCACCCCGGCCGACGCCAAGTTTTTGGGCGCTTTTGCCGCCCGCCTGCGCACCGCCCTACGCAACGCCATGGCGTACGAGCGCCTGGCGCGGCAGGTGGCCGGCCTGGCCGGCGAGCAAGCTGAAGCGCTTCAACGCGCCAAGCTCGCGGCCATCGGGGAGCTGGCCTCGGGCCTCGCGCACGAAATCCACAATCCCCTCACGATCATCTCGGGCAAAGCGCAGATGCTGCTCATGAAGAAGGAAGAGGGGCTCTACGACGCGAGCGTGTCCGGCGCGCTCGAAACCATCGTCAAGCAGTCGCAGCGCGCCGCTGCCATCACGCGCAAGCTCCTCATCTTCACGCAGGCGGGCTCGACGGAGCCCAAGCTCGTGGACCTGCGGCGCGTGGCCGAAGAGGCGCTCGACGTGCTGGCCTATCAGACCTCCATGGCCGGCCTCCAACTGCGCAAGCGATTCTCCGAAACCCTTCGGCCCGTCCTGGCACCGGAAGGTCAGATGCGGGAACTGGTGATGAGTCTGCTCTCGCATGCGATCCGCGCGGTGGATGGCAGGGGCTCGATCGAGATCGATATTTTCTGGAGCCCCACCAAGGATCGCGTGGAAATCCATGTGCTCCATGACGGCGCGCTCGCGGGGGCCCGGAGCGCGGCCAAGCTGTTTGATCCTTTCTTTGCAGCGGGAGACGGGGAGTCCGGTTTGGATTTGTTCGTGGTGCAGCAGGTGGCGAATCGGTGGAATGGTGCCGCCCGGGCCGAAAGCGCTGCGGGAAGAGGCACGCTCCTGATGGTTGAGCTGCCGGCAGCCCGGGGCAAGATGAGCGCAATTCCCTCGGGCCGCGAAGGTTTGCTTCTCACCCGCCCAAGCGTTCTGGGGCGCGAGCCCAGCTCGGCGGGGGCAGTGAGCGGATAGAACCTAGGGAAGGGAGGTTGGAGGCACGTGGCGAAGCTTCTGGTGGTGGATGATGAGATCGAAATCTGCGAGTTCCTGAAGGGGTTCTTTCAGGACCGCGGCTATCAAGTCACGACCGCGCGCTCCGGCGAGGAAGCCATCGCCGCGATCGAGCGCGAGCGGCCAGACCTCATGCTGCTGGACATCAAGATGCCTGGTAAGGACGGCATCGAGGTGCTGCGGGAGGTGAAGGGCCGCTACCCGGCCGTTCGCGTGATCATGGTGACGGCGCTCGAGACGTCGGAAAAGATCGACCAGGCCCTGCGCCTGGGCGCCGACAACTACACCACGAAGCCCTTGTCGCTGGATTACCTCGAGCAGGACGTTCGCGAGAAGGTCGAGAGCCTGACCTCCTAGCTGGCGTTTTGCGCCGGCGTGAGGTAGTCTTTAAATGGCTCGGCTGATGATAGGAACGGATCATGCACTCTCGTAATTACCGTCTCGCACTGACGAAAGCTTCCAAGAGCATGGTGCGCGTGCGCAACCCGCGCCGCCTCCTGCGCATGATCGCGCGGTTCATCGACCACACCGTGGGGCTGGCCCACACCTCCATCCTGGTTCATGACCCCTTGCGCGAACGCTACCTCTTTGTGGACTCGAAGGGCACCCTTCGCATCCCTCCCAGCTTGGTCAAGCTGGACGCCGACCACCCCCTCATCCGCTGGTTCGTGGTGCGGGAGCCGCGGGCGCGATCGCGCCGTGAAGTTCTGACCCGCTCCGAGATCGCGAAAATGGTGAGCGACAAGGGCCTTCTGGCCGCCGATCCGGCTCTGCGCGCAAAGCTGGGCACGCTTTCTTCCTCGATGTCCGTGTTGCGCGCCGAGGCGTGCATTGCGATCCGCTACAAGGGGGAACTCCTGGGGGTGTTCCTGCTGGGCAGGAAGCTGCGTGGGCGCTCCTTTACCTCGCACGAGGTGGAGTTTTTCCAAACGCTCGCCAACGACGCCGCCATTGCCATCAAGGCCTCGCAGTATCAGGAGCACCTTCTGGTTCGCAACCGCGAGTTGGAAGAAAAGAGCCGAGCGCTGGCCGAGAAGGTCGATGAGATCGAGGACATGCGCCAACGCGAGCGGCAGAATTACTACGACACGGTGATGAGCCTGGCGCGGGAGGTCGACGAGAAGGACCACTACACCTTCGGTCACTCGCAGGACGTGGAGTGGCTGGGCCTGATGGCGGCCGAAGCGCTGGGCATTGACCTGGCGGGGCGCAAGCGGGACGTGCTCGTGGCGTCGCTGCGGCTTCATGATGTGGGCAAGATCGGCATTCCGGACGCGATTTTAAAAAAGCAGGCGGCCCTCACGGAGGAGGAAATGCACCTCATGCGCGAGCACGTGCGCAAGGGCGCCCGGATTCTTGAGCCGCTCTCGGATTTCCGGGACGTCGCCCGCATCGTCTTGCACCATCATGAGCACTATGACGGCACCGGCTATCCGTACGGCTTGAAGGGGGAGGAAATACCGCTCGAGTCTCGCATCGTGACCGTTGCGGACGCCTTCCACGCCATGGTGTCCGACCGGCCGTACCGCAAGGGTTTTTCCTTTGATTTCGCCATTCAGGAGCTCGAGCGCGGCAGAGGCACGCAGTTCGACCCCCAGGTCGTGGACGCTTTTGTCAAGGCGCTGCGGGGGACGCTCAAGCTGCCCTCGGGGCTCGATTCACTTCCCATGACCGGGACCGGGTGATCCTGCCAGTTTATCCTTGCGCAGGGGGGGGCCTTTCTGTATAATTCGCGCTCATGTCCATGAACAAAAAGGAACCCACCAAGCGGGAGTGGAAGCCCAAAGACCTCGAGGCCTTCAAGAAGCGCCTGACGGAGCAGCGCGAAAAGCTGATCCGCGGGATCGCGCACTGCGAGGAAGATTCCCTCAAGAAGAGCCAGCGCGACGCTTCGGGGGACTTGTCCGGGTACACCTTCCATATGGCGGACGTTGCCACGGACAATTACGACCGCGAGTTCAGCCTGGACCTGGCCTCGAGCGAGCAGCAAATCCTCAATGCCATCGAAGACGCACTCGGAAAGGTCAAGGACGGCGCCTTTGGCGTCTGCGAGTCGTGCAACCGTCCTATTAAAGTGGAGCGCCTCCGGGCCGTCCCGTACACCCGGTTTTGCATCTCCTGTCAGGAAGCCGAGGAAAAGCGCACGCGGCGCTCCTGAAAGCGGGTCTCTGAATAAAAAAGGGGTCCTCACCGTTCTAGCCGTTGCTACGGCCGTCCTGGTTGTCGACCAGGCTGCCAAGCTGGCGGCCCTTCGCGCTCTCAGCGAGGGCGAGACCGTGCCCATCGCGCCTCCCGTCTTCTTCCTCACCCTGGTCAAGAACACCGGCATCGCGTTCGGGCTTTTCCGGGGCGGCTCGCGCCTCCTGGCGGCCTTCATCTTCACGAGCCTCATGGTCCTGGCGGCGCTCACACCGCTGTTCGCGCGCAAGCGGGTGAGCGAGCAGTGGGCGTTTGCCCTGATTTTAGGGGGCGCGGCCGGAAATTTTCTGGACCGCCTGCGGCTAGGCTACGTCGTGGATTTCCTGGACTTCCGCGTCTGGCCGGTCTTTAATATGGCGGACACGTTCATTTCCGTGGGGGTGGGGCTGTTCGTGCTTTCGCTTCTCAGGGGGGATCGTCATGTTTCCCGTCCTCTTTAAGTGGAAAGCGTTGACCCTGTATTCCTTCGGGCTTTTCTTTGCCCTGGGGGTGCTGGCTTCCTACGCGTTGTTTCGTCTTCTGGCGCGCTCCAAGGACCTACCCGTCGAGACGCTCTCCAACCTCTACATCGGGGTTCTGGCAGTGTCGATCCTCGGCGCCCGGCTCACGTACGTGGCTTCCGCATCGTCGTATTACGTCGCCAATCCGATAGAAGTTTTCTTTCTGTGGGAGGGGGGATTGATCTTTTACGGCGGATTCGCTGTGGGGCTCGCGTTCCTCATTGCCGTGTGCCGTGCCCGGAAGCTGCCGTTCTGGCGCGTGGCGGACTGCTTCGTGGCTTCCGTGGCGGTGGCGCAGGTCTTCGGGCGCGTGGGTTGCTTCCTCAACGGCTGCTGCTACGGAAAGCCGTTTTCAGGGTTTTGGGCCGTGCGCTTTCCGTTCCTGGTGGAGCCGGTCCATCCCACGCAGCTCTATGAGGCCGGAGTCGCGCTCGCCCTGCTGGCCGCCGTGATTTGGATACTCGGCACGCGCGCACGCCCGGGCAGCGCCACGCTGTCGTACTTTGCGCTCTACGCCCTCGGCCGCTTCGTGATCGAGTTCTGGAGGGGCGATCATCCGGCTCCTTTCTTCGGCTTCCTCACCCTGGCCCAGCTCAGTAGCGTCGCCCTCTTCATTATCGCGGCAGGCGTGTCGCTGATTCTGCAGCGGCGCCACGCGCGACCTCCTCAATGATTCAAAGCTGGACCGTTTCGCTCGCAATGGAAGGCTTGCGCGTGGACGTCTTTTTGAAGCGCAAGCTCGGGGAGCTCTGCTCGCGCGGCTATCTGAAGGCCTTGATCGAACAGGGGCTGGCCTCCGTGGACGGCCGCAGGGCGGATCCGGACACGGCCGTGCGCTCCGGCGGGCGCGTCGAGCTCGATTACCGCGAGCCCGGAGGTCCCACGCTTCAACCGGAGGCCATCCCACTGGCCGTGGTCTATGAGGACGACGATCTTCTCGTCGTGAACAAGCCGGCGGGCATGGTGGTGCATCCCGCCAAGGGCAACTGGACCCACACGCTGGCCCATGCGCTGCTGCACCATGCGGGGGGGGTGCTCTCCACTGTGGGCGGCGCGTTGCGGCCCGGCATCGTCCACCGCCTCGACAAGGACAGTTCGGGGCTGCTGGTGGTGGCCAAGAACGACCGCGCGCACCGGTTCCTGGCCCGGCAGTTTGAAGCGCGCAGGGTCGAGCGCACCTACTCTGTCTTCGTGAAGGGGGAAGTGCCGCATGATGAGGGCCGCATCGACGACCCGCTGGGCCGGGGCTCGGTGCGCCGCAAAAAGGTGGTGGTCCGGACTCAAGGGAGGGAGGCCATCACGCATTACGAGGTTCGGTCCCGGTTTCGGGGCGCGACAGAGCTTGTCGTGCACCTTGAGACGGGCCGCACGCACCAGATTCGCGCCCACTTCGCGCATCGGGGGCACCCCGTGCTGGGCGATCGCGCGTATGGAGGAAGCCTGGCGCTCATCAGTCGGCCCGCGGTCCACGCCCGCCGCCTCGGGTTCCTGCACCCAGGAAGCCGCAAAAAAATGGCCTTCGAGGTGCCGTTACCCGTTGATTTAAAAGAGCTTCGGCAGAAGCTCGAAGCGCTCGGGCCGGGTTGATTTTGCCTCATGGGTGGAGTACCATAGCGTGAGTTGGCCGTTCTTCCTGCTTCCCTTGGGGGTGTTTCTTGCCGGTGCCATTCTGAAGGTCCGACTGACCCGGCACGCCCGTCCGGTCGGCCTCTCCCTTCGCGCCTGTGAGGTGGCTCGCAGCATCCTCGATCACGCGGGCCGTCCGGACACGGCCGTTGAGAGCGGCTGGGAGCGGGGAGCGCGCCATGTGCTGGTTCTGCGGCCCGGGCTCTACGAGAGCCCGCAAGCTCGGGATGTCGGAGAGGCGGCCCTCGCTGCAGGACTCCTGCTCGAGGAGGCGGCTCATCCGCTGGTGCGGGCCCTGAGGGAACTTGGGGAGACCTTTGCGCCTTCTTTCTTTACGGGCGCGATGATTTGTTTTGCTCTTGCCCTCGTGTTTGCCGGCGCTCGAAGCGGGCTCGCCGGCTTGGGCGCCGTGCTGGCGAACTTATGGATGGACCTGGCGGTGGTGAGCGCCGTGCTGCGGTGGCGCGGCGCCGGCCGCGCGAGGCCGGCGTTGAAGGAAACCCTGCCCGTGGCGGAGGCGCTGCGCGCGGCGCAGGCCATGACGGCGCAAGTTTTTGATCCCTTGGGAGGTTCGATCCTGCCATGGTTGGACATGGGGTGGCGCAGCAGGATAAAAAAAGTGTAACCTGCCCGCGCAATCTGAGCCAGTTTCTGGACGCCCTGCGGCGCTCGGGTGAGTTGGCGGAGCTCGAGACCGAGGTTGATCCGGAGCTGGAAATCACCGAAATCTATGACCGCCTCGTCAAGCGCGGCGGCCCCGCCCTGCTTTTTCACCGCGTCAAGGGCTCCCCTTATCCGCTGGCCATCAATTTGTTCGGGTCCTTCAAGCGTTTGGAAATCGCCTTCGGCGGACGGACGCTGGAAGACCTGGCCGCACGCTTGGAGGACTTCACCAAGCTCCCTCCCACTCCCGTGACGCTGTTTGACAAGCTGAAGCTGCTGCCGAAGCTGGGCGTCCTCTCAAACATCGCGCCGCGCGTGGTCGGCCGCGCCCCGTGCCAGGAGGTGGTGGAGACCGATGGGCCCCTGCTTTCAACCCTGCCGGTCCTGAAGTGCTGGCCGCAGGACGCCGGCCGGTTTATCACCTATCCTCTGGTCGTCACGCGAGACCCGGAGGATGGCACGCGGAATGTGGGCCTCTACCGCATGCAGGTGTATGACGATCGCACGACCGGCATGCACTGGCAGGTTCACAAGGACGGCGCGGAACATTTTCGCGCTTACAAGCGAAAAGGAATTAAACGCCTCGAGGTGGCCGTGGCGCTCGGCGCTGATCCCGTGACGCTGTATGCTGCGAGCGCTCCGCTCCCCAAGGGCCTGGATGAGTTCATGCTGGCCGGGTTCCTGCGGGGCGAGCCGCTCCAGCTCGTGCGAGCGAAGACCGTGGACCTGGAAGTGCCCGCCGAAGCCGAGTTCGTCCTGGAGGGATACGTTGATACCGATGAGATGCGCCTCGAGGGCCCCTTCGGAGACCACACGGGGTTTTACTCGCTCGCCAAGGAGTTTCCGGTTTTTCACGTGACCTGCCTGACGCGCCGCGCGAAGCCGGTTTATTACACGACCGTGGTGGGGCGGCCGCCCATGGAGGACTGTTACCTGGGGCGGGCCACCGAGCGCATCTTCCTGCCCCTGATCCGAAAGCACCTGCCCGAGATCGTGGACATCCATTTGCCCTGGGAGGGCGTGTTCCACAACTGTGTCCTCGTGAAGATCCGCAAGAGTTACCCCAACCACGCCAAAAAGGTGATGCACGCGATCTGGGGCTTCGGCCAAATGATGTTCTCCAAGTGCATCGTCGTCTTCGACGAAGAGGCCAATATTCAGGACGTGCGCGAGGCGGCATGGCGCGCATTCAACAACGTGGACCCGAAGCGGGACAT
>CAZPNG010000298.1:0-5337 GCA_964587845.1 uncultured bacterium
GGCCCCTGGGTGGGGGCCTATCCTTGCAGACCTGGACGGAGACCGGCGCCAGGAGATGATTTTTTCGGGCAGCCCTACCGATGGGGGCGGGCCGACCGTGGACGGCGATCGGCACCTGTACGTCTTCCAGGCCGATGGAACGCCTCGACCCGGCTGGCCGGTGGAGGTCCCTCACCCGAGCATTTATCCGGAGGTGGATTACCCCTACGGCATGTACACACGTCCGACGGTCGCAGATCTGAATTACGACGGCAGAATGGAGATCCTGATCAGCTTGGTCAAGGGTTTCTACACCGTGCGCGACAACGGGAGCGAAAGTTACGGCGTCGATCGTTTTCTTTACGCCTACAGCGCTGACGGCGAGCTGCTCGCAGGGTTCCCCATCCGCAAGCGCTCGGACACCTACGATGAGTGGGACGCTGAAGGCTGGGACCCCGGCATGCTGCCGATTGCAGCTGACGTGGACGGCAACGGGGTCCAGGACATCGTGACCAGCTTCGGACAGACGATGGAAGTCTGGAGGCCCAACGGCAGTTCCCTGCGGGGATGGCCGGTTCATGCGGATTTCAGGGGGTGCGACACCCTTGACAATCCTCCCAACGAGGAGGACGAGCAGTGCGACGGCTTTTACACGGAAAATATTCTGCCGGCCGTAGGCGATTTGGACGGCGACGAGCGGCCCGAGATCGTGCACCTGAAGTCGTATTTTGATGACGGCGCGGGAGTTCTCTACGCCTGGAATGGGAGAGGGGCGCTGCTGCCCGGCTGGCCGGTGGCCCTGCAGTCTGAGTGGTTCTTTGATCCGCCCGTCATCGGCAACGTGGACGGAGACCCGACCTCTGAGGTGGTCGTGGTCGGTATCGGCTTTGTCGATGAGGACGGGGATGGGAGTTCAGACGTCTCGCGCCCCTACCTCGCCATTGTGAATGCGGATGGAACGGTTCAAGCCGAGATTGAAGTACCGACACCCGCCTCGCGGGGTGCGATCCTGGGGGATGTCACGGGAGACGGCATCGATGAAATCGTCTTGATCCCGCTCTACGATAATGAGGACAGACTTTTCGTTCTGGACGGGCAGGGCCGGGTCCTCCCAGGCTTCCCGCTCGTGATGCCGGGGCTGGCCGTCGCTGACTCGGTGGTTCTGGGGGATGTCAGCGGCGACGGCGTGAATGACATCGTAACGTCTTGCTACATGGATGGCGGCATCTCGGACACGGGCTCCCAGCTTGTGGCGTACACAGGCACCGGCGAGCCGGTGAATGGTTTCCCCATCCATCACAGCGACCCAATCTGGAGCATCGCACTGGGGGATATTGACGGTAACGGCAGGACTGATCTCGTGGGTTTGACACCTGGGCGAGATGCGCAAGGAAACTTCGTGTTCCGGGCCGGCGCCTGGGAACTCGACACGCTCCTGGGCCATCCTGCCTGGCCGATGCACCGCCACGACGCCCAAAACACGGGGTCTGCTGATACTGATACCGGGCAGGGGAGCGGCGTCGTCACCAATCTTTCGAGAGGGGCCCGGGCGTATGCGACGAGCTCCGAGCCCAACAACCAGCCTCACAAAGCGATAGACGGCCGCTCTGAAACCTGGTGGGAGCCCTTTGCGTCACTCGCAGATTCAGCCAAGCAGTACCTCGAGGTTCAATTGAAGTCGCTTTCCACCGTGGAGCGCGTGCGCGTCGTCTTCCAGAGGGCCGTTTCCAGATCGGCCGCCTTCGAGATCCGCGTCAAGATCGGCAGACGCTGGACCCTTGTGGGGACCTGGAGAGATCCGACGGGAACGGCCACGAGTTTCGAGATGGCCGTTCCAGAATCCATGCGCAGGGGCCTTCGGAGGGTGAGGCTGGGCACATCGCGGCGCACGCGGCCGCGTGTCGCCGAATTTGAGATTTTCGGGGTGTCGGGTTAAGCGGTTTCGACGACGGGCGAGATTTCGGCTTCGATCAAACCCCGCTGAGGATCTGCAATTTCCGAAAAAGCGCGCTTGGTGAGATCAATGAGGCGGTTCAACCGCTTGGCGGGGCCGCGGTCGTTGACCCGTACGATGACCGTCTTGCCGCTGGAAGGATTCGTCACCGCCAGGCGCGTGTCGAACGTGTAATCCCACGAGGCGCAGGTCAGGGCCTGGTCGTCGAAGACCTCTCCGCTGGCGGTGTGCCGGTTGATGCCGGGGTCGCTTTCGCTGTACCAGGAGGCGACGCCGTGGCGCACGAGACTTTCGCGGGGGGCGGGGATGTCGATCTCGCGCAGTTCGAGCAACTGTTGAACAATGAGTGGCGGCTTGGGGAGATCGATCATGGGGTGGGTCTCGGCGTCGAGGGAAAGGTTTTTAAAAGGCGCGATCCAGTAAAACAAAAAAATCGCGCTGAAAAGTCCAGCGCGCCCAATTGTGGGATACAGCCTCGTCACGGGAAGTTCCCTTTCCCGGCAGCCGGACGACCCGCCAGAACGTCTGGCGGGCTCTTGGCTTTGCGCCCCCCGATTGCTCGGGGTTTGCCCTTAACTGCCTTTGAGTAAAGGCTAACACATGGAAGGCGGGGGTGCAAAGGCAGGCCCCGGCCCCGCCTTGAGAATCCCCCCGATTCAGGTATAATAGAAGCTTTCCAACGCGGCAGCGGTATCCCAAACAGCGGAAGTCTTCAAAACGCAGGCACTTATGCCCATTGCGCTTCAGGACGCAACAGTTTACGGACCTATTCACTCCCGGCGCCTCGGGGTGTCGCTCGGGATCAACCTGCTCCCCGTGAGTTGGAAGCTCTGCGACTTTGATTGCGTTTACTGCCAGTATGGGTGGACGCCCCGGGGCGGGCATCCCGCCGAGCCGGTGAAGCGCCTGCCGGCCATACTGGCCGAAATCCGCGAGGGCTTCGAGCACTTCCACGCTCAGGGCCTGAAGCCCGACGTTGTGACGCTCGCGGGCAACGGCGAGCCCGCCATTCACCCTGACTTCTGCGAACTGACCGCTCCCCTGATGGTGCTGGCGCGGGAGTTTTTTCCCGGCGCGCGGGTGGGGATTTTGACGGATTCCTCCACGGTCGTGCGCCAGGATGTCCGCCGCGCCCTCACGTGCCTCGATGACCGCTTCATGAAGCTGGATGTCGGGAGCTCTGAGGCCTTCGAGCGCGTCAACAAGCCCATCCGTAAACTTGACTTTCAGGCGATGCTGGACGGCTTGCGGGCACTCGGAGACAAAGTGGTGCAGAGTCTTTTCATCAAGGGCAGCGTGTCCAATTGCTCGAGTGAGGATGTGAGCGACTGGATCCGGGCCGTGCGCTACGTGGCGCCCAAGTCCGTGCAGGTGTACTCGATCGACCGCGACCCGGCGGACCCGGGCTTGGTCAAGCTTACGGCTGAAGAGCTCGAGGCAATCGCCAGGCGGCTTAAGCGTGAAACCGCAATTCCCGCGGAGGTGTTTGACTAATGGCTGAGATCACGGAACGGCTCAACAAACTCCAGATGACGGGGCCCTTTTCACGCGAGGCGTGGGTACTCACGCGGCGCGGTCAGGACAACGTCTCGCAGATGCACTTTGCGCGCCAAGGGGTCGTGACAGAAGAAATGGCGTACTGCGCCGTGGTCGAGGGCCTGGAGCCGGAGACGATCCGCCAGGAAGTGGCATCGGGCCGCATGATCATTCCGGCCAACATCAACCACACGAATCTCGTGCCCATGTGCATCGGCATTGCCGCGCGCTGCAAGATCAACGCGAACATCGGCAACTCGGCCGTGACGTCCAACGTCGATCAGGAACTCGAGAAGCTCCACCAGGCCGTGCACTACGGGTCCGACACCGTGATGGACCTGTCCACGGGCGGGCACATCGACGACATTCGCAAAGCCATCATCGCGGCGAGTCCCGTGCCGATCGGCACGGTCCCCATTTATCAGGCCGAGCAGATGGTGAAGAAGCCCGAGGACCTCTCGGCCGGGCTGCTGCTCGAGGTGATCGAGAGGCAAGCCCAGCAGGGCGTGGATTACCAGACCATCCACGCGGGCGTGCTGCTCGAGCACGTTCCGCTCACGGCGCACCGCATCACCGGCATCGTGAGCCGAGGCGGGGCGCTGATGGCCCAGTGGATGATCCGTCACCGCCAACAGAATCCCCTGTACACGCACTTCGATGAGATTTGCAAGATCTTCAAGAAATACGACGTGTCGTTCAGTCTGGGCGACGGCCTGCGGCCCGGGTGCTTGGCGGACGCCAACGACGCCGCGCAGTTTGCCGAGCTCAAGACCTTGGGGGAACTCACGCTGCGTGCCTGGGAACAAGATGTGCAGGTGATGATCGAAGGCCCCGGGCACGTGCCGTTTGACAAGGTGGCTTACAACGTCGAGCGCGAGATCAAGGAATGTCACGGCGCGCCGTTCTACGTGCTGGGGCCGCTCGTGACCGACGTGGCGCCCGGCTATGACCATATCACCTCCGCCATCGGCGCCACGATGGCCGGCACGGCGGGGGCGGCGTTGCTGTGTTACGTGACGGCCAAGGAGCACCTGGGGCTGCCCAATCCGCAGGATGTGCGCGAGGGCGTGATCGCTTATAAGATTGCCGCTCATGCCGCCGACATCGCGCGCGGCCGAAAGGGCGCCCGCGATTGGGACGACGCCCTGTCGCGCGCCCGGTACGCCTTCGACTGGAACCGCCAGTTTGCCCTCGCGATGGATCCCGAGCGGGCGCGTGAGTATCACGACGAAACCCTGCCGGCCGAGGGCTTCAAGACCGCGGAGTTTTGCTCCATGTGCGGGCCCAAGTTTTGCTCGATGCACGTGGATCGCGATGTGAAAAAGTATCTCGAAGAGGTGAAGGCAAAGTAGCATGGCGCATGCCCTTTACGATACCGTCGGCGACGAGGTGGCGGCGCTCAAGCGCGAGCGCAACGCGGTGATTCTGGCCCACAACTACCAGGTGGGCGAGATTCAGGACGTGGCGGATTACCTGGGCGACTCGTTGGGTCTGGCTCAGACGGCCCAAAAGATTGATGCTGAGGTGCTCGTGGTAGCCGGCGTGCAGTTCATGGCTGAGACGGTGAGCGTGTTGTGCCCCGACAAGCTTGTTCTGCTACCGGACCTTGAAGCGGGCTGCTCGCTCGCCGCCATGATCACGCCCGACGACGTGCGGGCTTGGAAGCGCGAGCATCCGGACGGCGTGGTGGTGGCTTACGTGAACACCTCGGCCGCCGTGAAGGCGGAATCCGATTACTGTTGCACGTCTTCGAACGCCGAAAAGGTGGTGCGCGCGATTCCTCAAGACAAAGAGGTTTTTTTTGTGCCGGATTACTTCCTCGGCACCTACGTGAAGATGCGCACGGGCCGCGAGAACCTCCAGGTGTG
>CAZPNG010000299.1:0-14342 GCA_964587845.1 uncultured bacterium
TGCGCGCGTCAGGACAGACGCGCGCCGCCGAGAGCGCAGTGAGCCTCGCTGCAGGACAGCAGCGAGGCGAATGGTGCCGAGAACAGGATTGCGAGCGACTGGCGGAGGGAGTAGGATTCGAACCTACGAGGAGCAAAGCCCCTAACGGTTTTCAAGACCGCCGCTTTCAACCACTCAGCCATCCCTCCGGCGACTCGAGGGGTGGGGTGTCCGTACGGGAGACCCACACCTTTGAGAAGCCGTCTCAATCACTAGCCAACGAGGCGCAAGAGCAGGGCGGCTTTGCGGATCATGTCCCAAAGCGAAAAGGAGTCGACCCAGACCCCCATAAACCAGCCCAACGAGAGGGCGTTTAAACTCACGACCGCGCTCCAGGCCAGCAGACGGGTCACGCGAGCGCCTTCGGCTCCCTCCGAGCGCGCCCAGGCGACGGCTGCATGAAGATGCTGGGCCGCAAACGCGCCCGAGAGCGCCAGGGCTGCGGGCCGCAGGCGATCGAGGGGCACGATGAGATCCAGCGCATGATAGATCGCTGTGACGAGATACGCGTAGACGGGAAGGCCCGCCACCGCGAGCACCGCAACCCAGGACCCTCCTCCCGCCAGGGCTTCAAATGCCCCGCGGACGAGCATCACGGAGGATCGGTTCACCGCCGCAGCCATCGGCCGCGCGAAGCGCACGAAGAGCGCCCACAACGCAACCCCTAGAAGCAGCAGGAGCGGCCGCGGCTTGAGCCACGAGACGCGCGTCGTTTCCAAAACGAACCCGAGCGCGAGGAAAAAACCCGCGGCGGCGAGGGCGATCGAGACAATCCTTTCAAAGAGCTTGAGCTTCACGCGAGATAGGGCGCGAGCGCGGCCGGGAGCTTCACCGAGCCCGCCTCGGTCTGAAAATTCTCAAGGATTCCAATGATCGTGCGCGGCAGGGCCACCCCCGAGCCGTTCAGCGTATGGACGTAACGGTTCTCACCATTGTCCTTGGGCTTGTAGCGAATGTGCGCCCGGCGCGCCTGAAAGTCCATGAAGGCCGAGCAACTTGAAACCTCGAGCCACCGCTTCGCGCCCGGCGCCCACACCTCCAGGTCGTAACACTTCGCGCCGGCAAAACTCAAATCCCCCGTTGCCAGCAGCACGGTCCGGTACGGAAGCTCGAGCGAGCGCAACACCGCCTCCGCGTGGCCCCGCAGCTCCTCAAGCGCGGCCAGGGAATCTTCGGGCCGCACGAACTGCACGAGTTCGACCTTGTCGAACTGGTGAAGCCGCGCCAGGCCCTTGGTGTCTTTGCCATAAGAGCCCGCCTCGCGGCGGAAGCACGGAGTATAAGCGCAGAGCTTGACGGGCAACTCGGCTTCCTCGAAGGTCGTCTCGCGCTTCAGGTTCGTGACGGGCACTTCGGCCGTAGGCGCCAGGAACAGGTCGTCTTGGGCAAGCTTGTACATGTCCTCTTCGAGCAAAGGAAGTTGGCCGGTGGCCACCATGCACTCCGCGCGCACGAGCGCGGGCGGCCAGACCTCCTGGTAGCCGTGCTTCTTCACGTGCAGGTCAAGCATGAAGCTGATCAGCGCGCGCACGAGCCGGGCGCCCTGGCCCGTGAAGCAAGCGAAGCCGCTGCCGGCAACCCTGGCGGCGCCTTGAGGGTCGAGCCACCCAAGCTTGGCGCCAAGCTCCTCATGGGTCTTCGGCTCAAAGGAAAACTTCGGGGGCTTGCCCCACTCTGCCACCACGCGATTGCCCGAGGCGTCCTTGGCCACCGGCACGCTCTCATGGGGAACATTGGGAATGCGCAGCAGGATGTCGAGGACTTTGCGCTCGATGTCCGAGACGCTCGCCTCCAGGTCGCGAACCTCGCGGCTCGCCTGGGCCAGCGCCTCGCGCTCGTCCACCGCCACCGCGCCGCCGCGCTGCTTCGCTTCCCCGATCGCTCGCTCCTTCTTCTTCTTTTCCGCCCGCAGGGACTCGACGCGCGGCAGGATCGCGCGCCGCTGGCGGTCCAGCTCTAGCAGCTCATCGAGTTGAACGGGGAAATTCTTGCGGGAGAGGAGCTCGCGCGCTTCCTGGGAGTGCTCGCGAATCCATTTGAGATCGAGCATGGGACCTGCCGGCTAAGAGCGCCTAAGCTTTTTTGGGCTCGACTTCGTCCTCTTCCTCGCGCGCCACGACGCGAGCGGCGCTCGCCACCGTGTCGCGCTCGCGCAGGCGGATCACGCGCACGCCCTGCGCATTGCGGCCGCTTGTGCGGATCTCGTCGACCTGCGTGCGCACCACCATGCCGTTCGTGGTGACAACGATCACCTCGTCGCCCCCGCGCACGGTGAGCACCGCATCCACGGCGCCGTTCTTGGGAGTGACCTTCACGTTGATGATGCCCTTGCCGCCCCGGGACTGCAGCCGGTACAGGTTGAAGAGCGTCTTCTTGCCGAAACCCTTCTGGGTGATGGAAAGCAGGAAGGCCTTCTTGTCCACAATCTCCATGCCCACGACCACGTCCTTGGCGCCGAGCCGGATGCCGCGAACGCCGCCCGCCCCGCGGCCCATCTCCCGCACCTGCTTCTCGGGAAAGCGGATCGCCTTGCCCTGGCGAGTGGCGAGCAGGATTTCCTGGTGTCCGTCGGTGACCTCACAGGACATGAGCTCATCGCCCGCGCGCAGGTGGATCGCCTGAATGCCCGTCGTGCGCGGGTGCGAGAACGCCTCGAGGTTTGTCTTTTTGATCTGCCCCTTGCGCGTGGCCATGATCAGCGTGTGCTTGTTGTCGAACTCCTTCACCTGCACGAAGCTCGTGACCCGCTCATCCAAGCCCACGGCGAGGAGATTCACCATGGCTTTCCCCTTCGCTTGTCGCGAGGCCTGCGGAATCTCATAAGCCCGCCGCCAGTAGACGCGCCCCTTGGAGGTGAAAAACAAAATGTAATCGTGCGTGGAGCAGAGGAACAGGTGCTCGATGAAGTCCTCTTCCCTCACCCCGCTGCCGGTCACGCCGGTTCCGCCGCGCCGCTGCTTCCGGTAGGCCGACACGGGGATGCGCTTGATGTAGCCGGCGTGGCTGATCGTGATGAGAACGTCCTCCACGGGGATCAGGTCCTCAATTTCAATGTCGGTCTCATCGGCTACGATCTGCGTGCGCCGCTCATCCCCGTATGCCTTCTTGATCTCCGCGAGCTCGTCCTTGATGATGTCGAGGACCTTGCGCCGCGACTTCAGCACCGACTTGTAAAGCTCGATCTTCTTGATGAGTTCCAGATACTCCGCTTCAATCTTCTCGCGCTCCAGCGCCGTCAGGCGCTGCAGCTGCATCTCCAGGATGGCTTTAGCCTGGATCTCGGTGAGCTTGAAGTTCTTGACGAGGGCTTCCTTGGCGGCCTCGGGGGACTTCGATTGCCGGATGGTCTTGATGATGCGGTCCAGGTCCGCGAGCGCAATCTTCAGGCCCTCGAGAATGTGCGCGCGCTTCTCGGCCTGATCGAGGTCGTAGCGCGTGCGGCGCATCACCACCTCCTCGCGGAAGGCGATGAACTGCTCCATGAGCCCCTTGAGCGAGAGCACGCGCGGCTCGCCCGCCACCAGCGCCAGCATGATGACGCCGAAGGTTTCCTGCATCTGCGTGTGCTTGTAGAGATTGTTGAGCACGACCTGCGAGGGCACGTCGCGCTTGAGCTCGATCACAACGCGCAGCCCGTCGCGGTCGGACTCATCGCGCACATCCGAAATGCCTTCAATCTTTTTGGCCTCCACCAAGCGCGCGATCGACTCGATCAGGTTGGCCTTGTTCACCATGTACGGGATTTCGGTGATGATGATGGCTTCCCGGCCGCCCTTTTGCTCCTCGATCCCCGCCTTGGCCCGCACCTTCAGCCGCCCGCGGCCCGTGGTGAACGCCTCGCGGATTCCTTCCCGCCCGCAGATCAAGCCCCCTGTGGGGAAGTCCGGGCCCTTGACGTGCTTCATGAGGTCTTTGACCGTGATCTCGGGCGCATCGATCAGCGCCGCCAGGCCGTCCACAATCTCGCTTAAGTTGTGGGGAGGAATATTGGTGGCCATGCCCACCGCGATGCCGCTCGAGCCATTGGCGAGCAGCACCGGAACCTTCGTCGGCAAGAGCGACGGTTCAAGCAAGCTCTCATCGAAGTTCGGAACAAACGGCACCGTTTCCTTCTCGATGTCGGCCAAGAGCTCTTCGGTAATGCGCGCCAAGCGACTTTCGGAATAACGCATGGCCGCAGCATTGTCTCCGTCAATTGAGTTGTGAACGAAAACGCACGCAGAGAGAAGAAAGTTGTGGTGCTCATCGACGGTGATATCCCACACATCCGCTGTCTCATCGAGCATTCGCTTGGAAATGATCCGGTGGTTATAAGCTGCAGCCTGTTCCCTCGCTTCTTCAAAGTTTGAAAAGTATCGCGACAAATGCTCAGCGCGCGGGATCCCGTTTTTCGGCCCGGACTGATCATAGAGAACGGGAGTAACCGCCTCGGCTGGGTAAGTCGACAAAAGCGTCCGCACGTACCGGAGCACTTTTGAGCGCATCACGCGGCGCCGATACTCTTGCGTGCCCCACCGCTCGCGCAGCGACTGAGCCGCCTGCTGAGCCAAGCGCTGCATCATTCCAGGATCGGACTGCAGGCGACGCAAATTGCTTTTTCGCACCGCCTCCTGCTGCAAGAGCCGAAACCTCGCATCCTCCCGCTGGGCTGCAATCTTGCGCCGGTGCAGGCCTCGCGTCTCGGGGCGAGCCCACAACGCGCTCGCCATCCTAGAAAAATGCCCTTCTCCGAACTTGGCGCGGTACCACGGCTCCTGCCAAAGCCTCTTCGCCGAGACAGACATCTTGCGGCGAATCTCCGGCTTAGACAGAGCTGTTTGGATCGCTTGCACGATCTGTTCCCGCTTCGACGAGCTCCACATGGCGCGGCTCTTCTCAGAAATGACACGCCTTACCGTTTGCAACTGCTCTGCGCTGAGCGGGCGCTTTTCGATGCCGCGCAGGGCTTCGCTCATCTTGATGCGGTAATCAGGGTCCCGCCACAGTCTGCGCATCCTTTCCGACACGGCTCGGGCCAATCCAGGATCCGCTGCAAACCGCGCCCGGTTGCGCTCAGCGGCCTTTGCACCGACCCTTTTACGAAAGGCCTCCTCCTTATTTTGAGCCGCAAAGCGCGCCCGGCGCGTCTCGACAGCGCTCGGATTGTCTCTGTAATACCTCTGAACTCCCTGGCGCTGACGCGTCCTGAACCCACTTTCCTTCCACAGCTCCCGGATCTGCCGGGCATGAAGGTGCAAATGCTCCAGGAAGCCCATCCTCTCGATGTTTTCAGGACGATTGTCGAAGCGGTCGAAGTTTTTGTGATGCCGAACAAAGGGTCTCTTTTGCTTTACCGCAAGGCCGCAATCTTGACTCCAGCGGTCCGCCATCTGATGAACAAACTCATACCTGCCTTCCCGAGGCTGCAAAATCATTAAGTAGTCGTTTAATCCCTCCCTCACCGGCTCCCGCTTGAAGTAGCCGGGCATCAAGCTGTCCTGCTCACTCAAATCCTGGGCCTGTTTGTACGATCCGTCCCGCAACATGAACCGGTGATCGGGGGTGCAACGGATGGTCTCTCCGGAATCGAGAATGATCTCGATGAGACCGGCCTGGCTGCGCGTGACTCGTGAGTTCCTTCCCTTGCCAACCGTGATCCTCCCCTCCCGATCGACTGTATACACGTCAAATGGCTTGTCGGCCCCGTACTCCCTGGCCAGATCCTCAAAGGACACGTCGCGTCCGTCGAGCAGTTTAATCTTGGTGTCTCCCGTAAAGCATCCGAAATTGCCCTGGCCGTCGATGAGCGGATAGCGCAGGGAAAAATCCTGCACCATGCGCACGAGCGAGTCGTAAACCGCCATGTCGCCGTGAGGATGATATTTTCCCAAGACCTCCCCCACCACGCGCGCGGATTTCTTGTACGGCTTGTTCCAGGTGAGGCCCAGATCGCTCATGGCGTAGAGAATGCGCCGATGGACGGGCTTCAAGCCGTCGCGCGCGTCGGGCAGGGCGCGGCCCACGATCACGCTCATTGCGTAATCGATGTAGGAGTTTTTCATCTCCTCTTCGATCGGCGCGTTGACGATCTTTTCGTTCAGCGCGTAGAGACTTTGGTCGTCTGCCATTAAATGTCCAAGTTGCGCACGTGCCGAGCGTGCTGCTCAATGAACTGACGGCGCGGCTCCACTTGATCGCCCATGAGAGTGGTGAAAATGTCCTCCGCTTCCACCGCATCCTCGAGCGTGACGCGCAGGATGCGCCGCCGGGCCGGATCCATGGTGGTTTCCCAGAGCTGGTCGGGGTTCATTTCGCCGAGACCTTTATAGCGCTGGATCACCATGCCTTCCTTGCCCCATTCCTTTACGGTGTCGTGCACTTCTTTCAAGGAAAAAAGCTGCGCCTTCTTCTTGCCGTTGTCCACCTCGAAGGCGGGCTTCTCGGCTTTCAAAAAGTCTGCGAGCGCGAGGCCCCACGCCTTGAGCTTTTTCGCGAGCTTGGCAATGTCGCGCGACTCGACAATCTCGATGGCCTCTACGCTCGCTTTTTCCTCGGTCGGTTTCTCGGCCTCGGCCCCCGCTTCTTGCTTGGCGCCCGCTGCGGCCTTGCCCTTCTGCTTTTCTTTTTTCTTCACAAATTCAGCCAGCTCGCTGTCGGAATACAAGAACAGGGGCTCGGAGCCGTCCTGTGGACTGATGAAGTAGAGCGGGAACTTGCCCTTTTCCACGTCGCACGCCCCGATGTAGCCCGACACGCCCACGTGCCGCCGGTCGATTTCATTCAGCGCGTGCGCGAGCTCCGAGACCGCGCGCAGGAGTTCCCCCATTTCCTTCTCGTCGAACGCCTCGCCCTTGCCCGTTAGGCGCCGCACCTTCACGCCCTCGCGCCCTATCTCAACGAGCATGTCGTTCATCTGCGCTTCAGTCTCCACGTACTCCTCGCGCTTGCCCTTCTTGATCTTGTAGAGCGGCGGCTGGGCGATGAAGATGTGGCCGGTTTCGATCAGCTTGCGCATCTGCCTGTAAAAGAACGTGAGGAGGAGCGTGCGGATGTGGCTGCCGTCCACGTCGGCGTCGCACATCAGGATGACTTTGTTGTAGCGCAGCTTGGTGAGATCGAACTCTTCACTGATGCCCGCGCCCAGGGCCGTGATCATGGTGCGGATCTCTTGGTTGGAAAGCACCTTGTCGATCTGCGCCTTCTCCACGTTGAGAATCTTTCCCCGCAGCGGCAGGATCGCTTGAAATCTCCGGTCCCGCCCTTGCTTGGCGCTTCCGCCTGCACTGTCTCCTTCCACCAGGTAAATCTCGCAATTCTTGGGATCCTCATCCGAGCAATCGGCGAGCTTGCCGGGCAGCGCAGCGGAATCCAGCGCCCCCTTTCGGCGCGTCAGCTCGCGCGCCTTGCGCGCCGCCTCGCGCGCGCGCAGCGCCAGCACGGCCTTGTCGAGGATCTTGTTGGCAACCGCCGGCGTTTCCTCAAAAAAGCTCGTCAGCCCCTCGTACACGCACGAGGCCACGATCCCCTCGACCTCGCTGTTGCCCAACTTGGTCTTGGTCTGTCCCTCAAACTGCGGCTGCTGCAGCTTCACGCTCAAAACAGCAGCCAGCCCTTCGAGCAGGTCCGCCCCCGTGATCGTTCCTTGCAGCTTTTCCAGCACGCCCTTCGTCTTGGCGTACTGATTGCAGGCGCGCGTGAGCGCGGTGCGGAAGCCCGACAGGTGCGTGCCGCCTTCGTGGGTGTTGATGTTGTTGGCAAACGAGAAGACTTCGTCGGCGGAGTAGCCGTCGTTGTATTGGAGCGCGATCTCCACCTCCACGCCGTCTTTTTCCTTCTCGAAATAAATCATCTTGTTGTGCACGGGCGTCTTGTTGCGGTTGAGATACTCCACAAACTCCGAGATGCCGCCTTTGTAGCAGAACTCGTGCTTCTTGTCGGCGCGCTCGTCCTGGATCGTGATGGTGAGGCCGCGGTTCAAGAACGCCAGCTCGCGGAAGCGGTTCGAAAGGGTCTCGAAGCTGAAGTCTATTTCGGGGAAAATCTGCTTGTCGGGCTTGAACGTGACCGTGGTACCGGTGTCCCTGGCCTTGCCGATCACCGTTACTTTCGACGCGGCCCGGCCGCGCTCGTAGGATTGCTTGTGCACCTCGCCGTCGCGCCGGACCTCCACCTCGCACCACTCCGCGAGCGCGTTGGTCACCGACACGCCCACGCCGTGCAGGCCGCCCGACACGCGGTAGGCCTTGTTGTCAAACTTGGCGCCGGCGTGCAGCGTGGTCATCACCACTTCCAGCGCGGACTTTTTCTGCGTCTTGTGCTGGTCCACGGGAATGCCGCGCCCGTTGTCCACCACCGTGAGGCTGCCGTCGCGGTGAATCTTGACGTCGACGCGGGTGCAGAAGCCCGCCAGCGCCTCGTCCACGGAGTTGTCCATCACCTCGTAGACCAGGTGGTGCAAGCCGCGCGCCGCGGTGTCCCCGATGTACATGGCGGGCCGCTTGCGGACCGCGTCGGTTCCTTCGAGGACCTGGATTTGCGTGGCGTCGTACTTCTTGGCGGCGCGGGCCACCGCCAAGCGCGCGGGCTTGTCGGTCGCAGCCTTGGGCGCCTCCCGGGCGGGGGCCGAGCCAGCTTTCGGGCGAGCGCGCTTGGCGACCCTGGGCACTTACCGGCCTCCTGCTCTAAAGTGGATGTCCTGGATGGTTTCGCTGCCCAACTCGTTCTGCATTCTTTTTAGTATCGACATCCGGTAGCGCGTGCTTAACTCAAACGCCCACGCGGGGCTGTCCACCGCCACGATCAGCTTGCGGCCACGCATCGCCACCGGGGAGGCATGCCGGCGCAACCGCTCCGGCACCACCGCTTCCCACGCTTCCACGGCGCGCCTGGCCTGCCCCCGAGGGCCCCGCGCCAAGTCGGCCAGGAGCTTTTCGAGGGCTTCCTTCACTCGGGGCTCCCTTAGGTCAGCTGCATGGGCATGATGACGTAGAGGTAGTCGTCCTTTCCTTTAAGGAGCCCCGGCTTGTCCGGTTCCGTGACGCCCAGGGTTACTTTCTCCACGTCCAAGTTTTTGAGCACGTCTTGCAGGTACTGGGGATTGAAGCCGATGGCGACGTCTGTGCCCTCGAACTCCGCCTCAAGCTCTTCCCTCGCCTCGCCCAGGTTGGGCGAGCGCGACGAGACCAGGAGCTTTCCTTTGAGGAGGTCGACCTTCACGGACTGGGACTCCGGCGAGGTGAGCAGTTGCGCCCGCCGCACGGCCTGCAGGAATTTCTCCCGGTCGACACAGCTGCGGGTGCGCTCCTCCTTGGGAATCACCTGCTCGTAATTCGGGAAATGCCCCTCAATTAAGCGCGAGACCACGTAGGTCTTGCCGAAATGGAAGAGCACCTGGTTCTTGAGCGCCACGAGCTCGACTTCCTCGTTCTCCTCCAGGAGCTTTGCGACTTCCTGGACGGCTTTCGTGGGCAGGATGAAGTCGAGGGCTTCCTGGGTGTCGACCTTTTCCTTCTTCTCGTAGAACGCGAGGCGCCGCCCGTCGGTCGCCACAAGCCGGACCCCCTCGGGCCCCACGTGCATGAGGATGCCGTTCAGCACGTAGCGGGTCTCGTCGCGCGAGACGGCGAACGCCGTGAGGCGCAAGCCTTCGCGCAAGGCCGCCGAGGAAAGCCGGATGGCTTTCTCCCGCGTGAAGGCCGGCACCTCGGGGAAATCATCTTTCGGCAATCCCATGATCCGAAAGTTGGATTTTCCGCACTCCAAGTGCACGGCGCTGTTTTTGGCGGCCGCAAAGCTCACATCCCCCTCCGGCAGCTCCCGCACGATGTCGTATAGTTTTTTCGCGGGCGTCGTCACCGACCCCTCTTCCTGGACGTCGGCCGGGATGTAGGTGGTGATCGCAATTTCCAGGTCCGTTCCCACCAGCTTGACCGAGTTCTTCCCTTCCGTTTCCACCAGGAGATTGGCAAGGATGGGGAGGCTTGTCCTGGCCGCGATGGCGCCTGCGACCCGTCCCAGGCCGTTCTGAAGCTCCTGCTTGCTAACCGTCAGTTTCATGAGAGCTACTCCTCCTATCCTTATAATTACATCTCAGTAGTAACTGTTGTACGCCTGTGGAATCTGTGGACGAAGCTCTAAACCCCTGTCTGAGAAGCGATTAAAACCAGAAAGCCCTGTGGATTTCCTGCCCCGCGTTTCCCCTGTTTCCTCGCGCGCGCCCGGAGCTCATGAGCCGTGGATGTCCGTCACCAGGTTTTCCACAACCTGCCTCAGCTTGGGGTCCTCCCTTAAAAGCCGCTCGATCTTCGCGCAGGAGTGCAGCACCGTGCTGTGGTCCCGGCCCCCGAAGTAGGTGCCGATTTCGGGCAGCGAGTGGGGTGTGAGGTCCCGCACGAGGTACATGGCGATCTGGCGCGGGAAGGTGATGCTGCGCGCCCGCTTGTGGACCCGCAGGTCCGAGACCGCGATGTCGAAGTAATCCGCCACCTTCTTTTGAATGAGCTCGATGGAAATCTTCTTGCGCTCCGCCGCCATCGCGTCCTTGAGCGCCTCGCGCGCGAGGGCGGTCGTGACGGGCTCGCCCAAAAGCTGGGCGCGCGCCACAACCCGGATGACCGCGCCCTCCAGCTCGCGGATGTTGTTCTTGATGTGCTCCGCGATGAGGAACGTCACGTCGTCGGGGACCTCGACCGACTCGCGCTCGAGCTTCTTACGGATGATGGCCACCCGGGTTTCGAACTCGGGCGGCTGAATGTCCGCCAAAAGCCCCCACGCCAGGCGGCTTGAGACGCGCTCTTCCAGGCCCGGGATTTCCCGCGGCGAGCGGTCGCTTGTGATGACGATCTGCTTGTGTGCGTCGTGGAGCTCATTGAACGTGTGGAAGAACTCCTCCTGCGTGCTTTCCTTGCCCGCGATGAAATGGATGTCGTCGATCAAGAGCAGGTCCACGGTGCGGTAGCGCTGGCGAAAGGCGGCGGTCGTGCGCGTCTGAATGGCGGCGATCAATTGCGTGGTGAAGCGCTCGCTGGAAAGGCAGAATGCTCGCCGGCCGGGGTGGCGCGCGAGCGCCTCATGCGCGATGGCCTGCATGAGGTGCGTCTTGCCCAGGCCCACGCGGCCGTAAATCACGAGCGGGTTGTACTGCTTGGCCAAAGACTCGACGACAGCAAGAGCCGCGGCGTGAGCGAAGCGGTTTCCCGGCCCCACGACGAAATTGGCGAACGTGTAGTTGGGATTGAGGCCGAGGCCGGAAGTCGAACTTGGCGCGGCAGGTTTTTGCGCCAGCGCGAACGAGGGGCTTCGCTTCTCGGGGTTGGGGTTCTGGTCAAAGCGCACGCGAAGCTTGCGGCCCGCGAGCGCGGAGATCTTCGTACTGATGAGATCGTGGTAATGGTCGCGCAGCCAGTCTCCAAAAAAAGGATCCGGAACGTGGAGGGTAAAAGTGGATTCCTCCAGCGCGCCGGCTTCAAGCGGCGTAAACCAAACGCGAAAGACCTGCTCGGAGAGCTCCGATTTGAGCTGCAGGAGAGTCTCGCGCCAGAGGGCGTCGGGTGCGGTCATATTCTCTTCGGCGACGCCTGTCGGGATATGGGACGGCGAGGTTTTATCCACAGGGTGCGTTTCTACGAGTGCGCGCGGCAGCGCCGCAAATTGTTACGAATCAATGAGTTACGGTTCGGGCGGCGCCCAACGCCACATTGGACGTCTTTATGCACAAGTTATACACAGGGGGGAACGAACGCAAGCCGAATTATAGCACCGCGCCACGAGGGCATCAAGCGGAATCGGCGCGGGAAGGAGTACCAATTCAGGCGCGATCAGTCTATAATACGCGCCTTTATGAAGCGCACCTACCAACCCTCCAAGCGCAAGCGCGTGTCCACCCACGGATTCCTGGAGCGAATGTTCACCCGCGGCGGGCGGGCCGTCCTTGCCCGCCGGAGAAAAAAGGGGCGCATGCGCCTCACCGTCAGCGATTGACGGCCCAGACTCGCGGCACGCCCGGGCGCGGCGATCACCCGATTCGCGACCGAAAGCAACTGCGCAAAGAGCATGGGCGTTTTATTTCTCTGGCCCTTGAGGAGCGGCCGCGGAGCCGGCGCGGGAGCGGGCGCGTGCGGCGGCCCGGGCGGATTCGCCTCGAGGTGCGCGCGCCGCGGCAAATCTTTCGCCGCGCGGTGGACCGAAACCGCTTGAGACGTCAGATTCGCGAGGGCTTGAGGCCGCTTGACCTGTTGAAGCGCCTGGAAGGCCGAGTCCTGGTGGTCAGCGCGCGGCCGGCCGCGCGCGGGGCCGACACGCGGCTGATTTGGGAAGACCTGGAGCGGCTTGTCAAACGATGCGGACTTTAATCGCAGGCATTCTGAGAACGTACAAGACGCTGCTCTCACCGCTCGTGGGGCCGGCGTGCCGGTTTGCGCCCTCCTGCTCGGATTATGCCGCGCAGAGCGTGCACAAGTATGGGATTTTGAAGGGGTTAGGGAAAACTCTCGGCAGGCTCCTGAGGTGCCATCCGCTGCACCCCGGCGGCTATGACCCGGTCGTGTAAATGAAAATGGATAAACGCTCGCTCATCCTTTCAGTTCTCATTCTCGTCATCATGCTGGCCTACCCCCATTACCTGCGGCTGATTTCGCCCAAGCCCACGCAGTCCGGCGCGCCCCCTGAATCGTCCGATCTTGCGAGCGAGCCCACGAGCGCCGAGACGGCTCCCAGCGAGCCGGCGGCGCCTGCCGCCCCGTTCACGCCTCCCCAGGACGAGCGCCGAGCCGTCTTGGAAACGGAGCTGTTGCGAATCGAGCTCACCTCCACCGGCGCGGGCATCGCGCGCGCGGAGGTCAAAGACGGCGGCTCGAGCGCCGACACCGTTCTTATCGAGCAGCAGGGTTTTGAGCGGGCGACGGGCGCCCTGTCGGGAGTCAAAGGCCTGCCCGACCTGGCGGGCGCGTCGTTTGGAGTCGAAGAGGACAAAGCCGCGGGTCGCGTGCGCTTCGTTTATGAAGATCCGGCGCGCTTTCGCGTGGTGCGCACCTATGAAGCCCACCCCGATCACCGCTACATGCTCGTCTTGGAGCAAGAGCTCACGCACCTGGGGCCGCAGCCGGAGACCTATCAAGTCGACCTTGCGTGGCGCCTGGCAACGCAGGATCCCAAGGGCTACGACCGCGGCGTTGTGACGTCGCGTTATCTCACTGCCGAGGGGATGAAGGAAGCCAAGTGGGACCGGCTCTTGAAGCGCGACGAAACGATTGCGGCGAAAATCCAATGGCTATGTCTGGAGCGCAAGTACTTCACCCTGCTTGTAGCTCCCGAGCAAGAGACCTTCGACAGCGTGCTGGCCCAGGGCACGGAATCGGGCGTTGCAGCGCGGGCACGCTCGGCTGAGCAAACCCTCGCGAGTGGCCAGAGCTGGAAGTCTCGACTGCTCTTGTATCTCGGCCCGACTCGCTATCGGGACTTGAAGGCCCCCGGCCTGGACTTTCAGGAGATTCTCTTCCAGGGGCGGCTCGGCTGGCTGCGCTATTTCCTGCTCGCGGGTCTGGATTTCTTCAACGGCGTGTTCGGCAACTGGGGCGTCGCCATCATCCTGTTGACGCTGGCCACCAAGGTGCTCTTTGCGCCGCTCACCCACATGAGCTTCGACTCCATGCGCAAGATGCAAGCGCTGCAGCCCAAGGTCAAGGCGATCCAGGAGCATTTCAAGGGCGATTCGCAGCGCATGAATAAGGAAGTCATGGAGCTTTACCGTAAAAACAAGGTCAATCCGATGGGCGGCTGCTTGCCCATGCTCATCCAGATGCCGATCTTCATTGCGCTCTATCAGGTGCTGGCGCAGTCCGTCGAGCTGCGGCACGCGCCCTTCTTCGGTTGGATCCACGACCTCTCGGCTCCGGACCGGCTCTTCAGGCTTCCCTGGGTGCTCCCGCTCCTGGGCGACGGGTTCAACGTGCTGCCGATCTTGATGCTCGTCTCGATGGTCGTTCAGCAGAAAATGACCCCGGGCAGCTCGGGCTCAAGCCCCGAGCAAAAACAGATGATGACGTTCATGCCGATCATCTTCGGCTTCGCCTTCTATAATCTTCCCTCCGGCCTGGTCCTCTACTGGACGCTCTCCAATGTCCTCACCATCGTTCATCAAGGCATGATGAAGGGCAAAGAAAAACTCCACCTCGGCGGCTCCCAGCCCGCCGAAGCCTAATCCCTTTCGCCGGGGCGCTGTCTGCTGTAGAATACGCCCGGCGAGATGGGACTCCCCCAGCGGGTTTATGACTGTATTGTGGTAGGCGCCGGCCATGCCGGCACTGAGGCGGCGCTCGCGGTCGCGC
>CAZPNG010000300.1:0-7331 GCA_964587845.1 uncultured bacterium
AAGACCACGCTGCTGCGGCTTCTCGTCGGGTTGGAAAAGCCCGAGCGCGGCGTCTGCGAGCGCCGCATTCCGGCAGATCAGCTGGCCTACCTTCCTGAAAATCCACGCCTGTATCCTTTCCAGACCGTTCGCGGGTTTCTCAATTGGATGGGCGGGTTTGAGCCGGGTGGCCGCCGAGCCTGGCAGAAGGAAGCCGGGGCCTTCGGCGTTGCAGATTTGGCCGCGCGGCGTGTCGGCGACCTTTCGAAGGGCGAGATGAAGCGCGTGGCTCTTGCGGCGCTGGCCGCAAGCGGCGCGAAATTATTTCTTCTCGACGAACCCCTCGATGGGCTGGATGAAACCGGCCTCGCCGCCTTCTCCAGCTGGATGGCCGGGCGCTCGGCCCAGGGGTGCGCGTTTGTGTTCTCCACCCACCTCCTCGCTTCTCTGGACGGCCTTGCGGACCGCACGCTGCGTCTCGGCGCTCGGAGCAGCTCATGAAAAACATGAGAGTGCTCGGGCGCCTGTGCGCCGTGACGATTCACGAAGCCCTGGCGGAGGGGGTGTGGTGGGCGCTTGCCCTGGTCGTACTGACCTCGTTGACTGTGCGTGGATTCTTGTCGGGGGCTGAAAACTCTTTTGCGGCCGTCGAGCGGGACCTTATCGGCGTGGCCTTTGCGTTCTTTTCGTGGCTGGTGTCCCTTGTCCTTCCGGTCGTGCTGTGGCGGTCCGAACTCGAGCGCGACGTCTTCGCCATGCTTTTTGCGCGCGGCGTGAGGCCCTGGATTTTCTTCGCGGGCAAGTATCTGGGCCTGGCGGCCGTGTGTTCGATTCTTTGGGCTGGGCTCTGGGTGGCGTCCAGCGGCGCGGTCCTTTCGCCGGCCCGCCTTGTCCTGAAATCAATTCTCTTCTTCAACGTCATGACCTTTTTGGCGTGCTGGCTGGGCCGTGCCCTGGCCCTCATGAGCGGGGTCTTGGCCTACGTGCTGGGCTCTGTGCAGGGCTTGGCGCAGTTGGCCGATGCGCACCCAGTTTCGCTGCTCGTGCGGGTGTGGCAGGAGGTGGGGTCGGTTTTCGGCCCGCACTTTGAATTTTTCGATCCCGGGTCGCAAGCGGCGAGCGAGCGCCCGGCGGCGGTCGCGGCCTATGCGGCCCTTTACAGCGCCGGCTGCATTCTCGGCGCCTTCTGGTGTTTTCGAAACAAAGTCTTGCGGGCATCATGCGGCTCTGGGCGCTCGCGCTGATCGTAGGTTCTTCCCTGGTCGCTCAGGATTTGGCCCGCCTCAGTCCGGCGGGGGATGGGAGCGCGGAGATTCGGGAGCTTGCGGATGCGGCGCGCGGCCTCGCCTGGGAAGCTCGCGCGTTCCTGGCCGATGTTTTGTTCCTGGAAGCGGACCTCCTGTGGCACGCCGAGGACCCCGCCGGCATGGAGGCGAAACTGGCCGCAGCGGCGCGGGTCCATCCTGCCTTTGCGGAGGTCTGGCTCCTCGCCTCGTGGCATTTCGCTTATAATAGGGCGGAGGAGGAGCCCGCAAGGCGAGGCGAGCACATTGCCCACGCGCTTGCGCTGTTGGACCGCGCCCTGGCCGCGAATCCCGGGCATCCCGAACTTTTGTTTCAGAAAGCGTGGATTCTCTACGAGCGCAAGAAAGAGTACCGCGCCGCAGGGGAGGTTTTAAATTTGATCGCGCCTGAACGGCACACGGCTTTGTCCTCCAGGCTGGCCGCGCGGGTGCGGGAGAAGCTGAAGTGAAAACCGCGATTCTCTCCGACATTCACAGTAACCTCGAGGCGCTCGACAAGGCGCTGACTGTCTGCCGCGAGCGCAAGGTGAATCGCATCGTCTGCCTCGGGGACGTCATCGGCTACGGGGCCGACCCCGGCCCGTGCCTGAAAGCCGTGGTCGAGAACTGCGAGTTTGTGGTGGCCGGAAACCACGAGCGCGCGCTCTTCGATGACGCGCTGCTCGCGCGCTTTAGTCCCCACGCGGCCAAGGCGATTGCCTGGACGCGCGAGCGGCTGAACCAGGAAGAGTTGGACCAGACGGCCGGCTGGCCTCTCGAGCGCATCGAGGAGCGCGTCACCTGGGTGCACGGCACGCCCCAGGAGCCCGAGGAGTTTCACTACCTGCTGTCTCTCGCCACCGGCTTGGAAGGCCTGCGGGCTTTCAAGACGCCGCTGTGTTTCGTGGGGCACACCCACTTGCCTCAGGTCCTGGTCGAGTCCCGCCGCGCGCTTTACCACTTTAAGGAAGGCAAACTGCGCCTCGAGCCCGAGGAACGTTACCTGATCAACGTGGGCAGCGTGGGCCAGCCGCGCGACCGCGACCCGCGGCTTTCGGTGATGATTTTGAATGAGGACAAGTGGGAGCTTGAGCACGTGCGCGTGCCGTATGACGCCGAGCGGGCGGCGGAGAAGATTCGCGCAAGCGAAGGCCTGCCGTCCTTTTTGGGCGACCGTCTCCTGGAGGGCGTCTAGGGATGGCCGGGGGCCGCGCGCAGGCCGAGAAGAGAATCGAGCGGCTGCGTCGGGAGATTTCCCGGCACGACTACCTGTATTTCGTGCTCAGTAAGCCCCAGGTGAGCGACCAGGCCTACGACGCGCTCATGCGCGACTTGATCGGCCTGGAAGCGCAGTATCCGGACCTCGTCTCGCCGGAGTCTCCTTCCCAGCGTGTGGGCGGTCGGCCGCTTGAGGACTTCAAGCAGGTCAAGCACCGCGTGCCCATGCTTAGTCTCGACAACACCTATTCGGTCGAAGAACTCACGGCCTTTCACGAGCGCGTGGCGAAGGGGCTGGGCCGTTCGGACGCCGCCTACCACGTGGAGGAAAAAATAGACGGCGTGTCGATTTCTCTTCTCTACGAGCGCGGCCGGTTTCAGCGCGGCGCTACGCGCGGCGACGGTGAGACGGGCGATGACGTGACGGAGAATCTCAAGACGATCCGCGCCATCCCGCTCGTGTTGCCGGCGCCCGGCGCGCGTTTCAAAGGCCCGGTGCCGGAGGTCTTGGAGGTGCGCGGGGAAGTGTACATGCCGCACGCGAGCTTCCAGGCTCTGAATCAAGAGAAAGAGGAAGCGGGGGCGGAGCCCTTCGCGAATCCCCGCAACGCATGTGCGGGGAGCCTCAAGCTTCTCGATTCCCGGCTCGTCGCCAAGCGCAGTTTAAGCGTTTTCATTCATGGGGTGGGGGCGGTCGAGGGCAAGGTCCCGCTCACCCAGTCGAAGCTGATCGAGTTCTTTTCTTCCCTCGGGTTGCGCGTCGTGGCTCACCGAAAGCGTTGCGAGACGCTCCAGGAAGCGATTGCTTTCATCGGCGTTCGCGCCGACAAGCGCTCCGGGCTCGACTACGACATCGACGGCATGGTTGTAAAAGTAGATGCTTTCAGCGACCAGAATAAACTTGGGGTGACCTCCAAGAGCCCGCGCTACATGATTGCGTACAAGTATCCGGCCGAGCAGGTGGAAACTCTGCTCGAAGACATCACGATTCAGGTGGGACGCACGGGCGTGCTCACCCCGGTGGCGCATCTCAAGCCCGTGCGGCTCGCCGGCACGACGGTATCCCGTGCCAGCCTCCACAACGCCGATGAGATCGAGCGGCTCGACGTGCGCGTGGGAGACCTGGTGCGGGTGCAGAAGTGCGGTGAGATTATTCCCAAGGTCGTGGAGGTTGTGCGCGACAAACGCAAGCGGGGCCTCGAGCCCTACCGTTTTGCGAAGACGTGCCCCGAGTGTTCCAGCCGCGTGACGCGCCTGGACGGGGAGGTGGCGGTGCGCTGTGTGAACCCCTCCTGCCCGGCCCAACTCAAGGGGCGGCTTCGGCATTTCGCCCAGCGCGACGCCATGGACATAGAAGGCCTGGGCGTGCAGCTGATCGATCAACTGGTCGATAAGGGAATGGTGAAGGACGTGGCCGATCTTTTCTCCCTCGGGCAGGATGCGTTGGCTGATCTGGAGCGCATGGGGGTAAGATCGGCGGAGAATCTGGTGCGCGGCATCGAGGCGAGCAAGGGCCGGCCGGTGGCGCGCTTAATCAACGGCTTGGGAATTCCCACGATCGGCGCCCACGCGGCAGGGCTTTTGGCCGATGCCTTCAGCTCGGTCCGGAAACTGGCGGAGGCCGGCGAGGAAGAGCTAACAGGGATTCCGCAAATCGGCCCGGTTTCGGCGCAGGCGGTGCAGCAGTACTTCTCGATGCCCGAGACGCGCAAGTTGATTCAACGCCTGGAGCGTGCAGGCGTGCGCCTGGAGGAAGCCCGGCTCGCCAAGCGCGAGGGGCCCCTGACGGGCAAGACCGTGGTGGTGACGGGAACGCTCGGGGGATTTTCGCGGCCGCAAGCCGAAGAGGCGGTGCGCAAGCGCGGGGGGCAAGCGGCCTCAAGCGTCAGCAAGAATACGGATTACCTGGTGGCGGGCGAGAGCCCGGGCTCGAAACTGGACAAGGCCAAGAAACTTGGAGTCAAAATTCTCGATGAGAACCAGTTTAAAAAGCTTCTCGCGGGTGAGGCGCATTAGCGTCGCGCTCCTCGCATGCGCCGCGCTCGCGGCGCTTGCTTTGGGAGCGCTCGGGTGTGCGTCGCTCAAGAAAGCCGTCCAGAAAAAACTCGACAAGGGCAAGCCGCCGAAGGCCGAGGCGCCGGCGGCGCGCTTTGCGGTCGAGGAAATCCAGCGCTGGAACCGCGATCTTTACCGCAGGCATTTTCTCTTTTGGCGGGGGTGGTCTCAGGAGCTCGAGCGCGACTTGGGCTCGAACGCCAAGCGCGAGCGCCAGGACCTGCGGGAGACCAGTAGGCACCTGGAATCGATGCGCGCTTATCTCACGGGGGAGCCCGCTGAGAAGCTCGACACGCACCTTCGGGACCTCGAGCAAGTGCGCGAGCGGCTCTCTTTGCCGTCTCGATCCGCGAGCGACAATGCGATCCTGGCGCGCGAGATTGCGCGCATGAACGCGGCCGTGGCCCGCGAGTGTTCCTTCGAGCGCGTCCAGCCGTTCCTCAAGCCCGATGCAATCCCCTTCGACATGCAGGCCTATGCCGAGTCTGGCGAGCCCGCTCAATGATTTTCTAAGCGCCCTGCGCGTCGAGCAGGGGCTGGCGGCGAACACGGTCAAGGCCTATGAGTCGGACATTCGTAGGTACATTTCTTTCCTGGAATCCGCTCGGGCCCGGTCCTGGGAGTCGGCCACCCGCGACCAGTTGCGGGAGTTCCTGATCCGCGAGCGGGACCGCGGCCTTCAGCCGGCTTCCTTGGCGCGGCTCCTGGTGTCGGTCAAGGTCTTCCATCGGTTTCTGACGCGCGAGCGGCACGTGGAGCAGGATGTCACGCGCGTCGTGCAATCGCCCAAGCTGTGGCGCAAGCTGCCCACCGTGCTGTCCGTGCAGGAGATGAAGCATTTGATCGAGAGCGTGGACGCGCGCTCGAAAGCGAACCTGCGCGTGCGCACGATCCTTGAACTTTTCTACGCGACAGGCCTGCGTGCATCTGAACTCACGGGCTTGCGCTGGGAAGACTTGAACCTGGCGGCCGGCTTCTTGCGCTGCCGCGGCAAGGGGGGGCGCGAGCGGCTGGTGCCGCTGGGGGGCGCGGCCCTGCGGATGCTCAAGAGCTGGCGGGAGCGCGGCTTCAAGTCGCCGCCGGCCGGAGAAGCTCCGGTGTTCCGGGGGCGTGGCAGCAAGCCCCTGACGCGGCAGACGGCGTGGCAACTGGTGCGCCGTGCGGCCCGGCAGGCAAGACTCAAAAAGAAGATTTCTCCGCACACGTTTCGGCATTCGTTTGCCACGCACCTGTTGTCGGGCGGGGCGGACCTGCGCGTGGTGCAGGAACTTCTGGGGCATGCCGACATTTCCACCACGCAGATTTACACGCACCTGACGCGCGATCACTTGAAGAGCGTGCACACGCGCTTTCACCCGCGCTCTTAAAGCCATAGGGGCCGGGCCCCTCAGGAGGATGGATGATTCGGTTGACTTTGATTTTTCTCTGTGTCTTGACGCTTACGCTGACCGGAGCGGCTTTCGCCGAGATCCCCAAGAGGACTCCTTCCAAGGAGTCTCCTTACAAGCGCTATGAACACGTGCAAAAAGACCCTACCGGCCTGGAGACGCTCAAGGTGGAGTTCGAGGACGACCGCGGGGTAAAGCGCTCGCAGAACGTGGACTATATCGAGCCCACCTCGACCTACCAGCAGAAGATGCTTGACGACCTTCAGGCTGCGCTAGACGCCATGACTCAACGACTTGCGGACGTGGAGGGCCGAGTCGCCCGCTTGGAGGACGAGGCGGGCCGGCCGGGCTGAAAATCAACTTTTCTTTACATAGGGAATCCTGTATACTAAGACGTTTTTAAATTCCTACCCTGACCTTCCAAGTGGCTCAAACAAAAGAGCTTGTGATCTGTATGAGAGGGGTGCGGGGTGTGTTTTCTCGGCGCTATCGTCTAGTTCGGTCTAGGACGCCAGACTCTCATTCTGGAAACACGGGTTCGAATCCCGTTAGCGCTAGGGTTGCGCAGGCAGCAGGTCCACAGCGCATCACAAGGCCCGATGATTGAGCGATACACGCTGCCCCGCATGGGGCGCGTCTGGTCTGAGGAAAACAAGCTCGAGAAGTGGCTTCTCGTGGAGCTGGTGGCTCTCGAGGGGCTGGCGCGCTACGGGTATATCCCCAAGGGCGTGCCGGCGCGGGTGCGCAGGCGGGCGCGCTTTGACGCCGCCGACATGCGCAAGATCGAGGAGCGCGTCAAGCACGACGTGATCGCGTTCCTCACGAGCGTGGCCCGGCGCGTGGGGCCGGACAGCCGCTACATCCATTTCGGGCTCACCTCCTCGGATATTCTCGATACCGGCCTCGCGCTCCAGCTTAAAGAAGCCTCCGCAATCCTCTTAGACGACCTGCGCGCCCTGCTGCTCGTCCTGAAGCGGCGCGCTCGCCAGTACCGCACGACCCTCATGGCGGGCCGCACGCACGGCGTCCACGCCGAGCCGATTACCCTGGGCTTCAAGCTCGCGGTTTTCTTCGAGGCGTTTAAGCGCAACTACGAGCGCTTGCGGATCGCGGCCGAACAGGTGGCCGTGGGCAAGCTTTCGGGAGCGGTCGGCACCTTCGCGAACGTCGATCCGCGCGTCGAGGCGTTCGTGTGCCGGAAGCTCGCTTTGACGCCCGATCCCATTTCAACGCAGGTCATCCAGCGCGACCGGCACGCCCACTATCTCACGGCGCTCGGCATCCTCGGCGGCTCCCTGGAGCAGCTCGCCACCGAGATCCGAGGGCTTCAGAAGACCGAAACGCGCGAGGTGGAGGAGCCTTTCAGCGAGGGGCAAAAAGGCTCGTCCGCCATGCCGCACAAGCGCAA
>CAZPNG010000301.1:0-6929 GCA_964587845.1 uncultured bacterium
GCTCTGCAAGACCGACCAGCAGGTTTAGAACGACCGTGATGGCAAGATACAAGGTGACTACCTTGAAGATCGCGCCGGGGCCCCACCAAGCGGCGACCTCGCCGCCGGCCGGGGGCGGGCTAACGCCCTTCGCTTTGCGAAGCAAAGCGAAGGGGGGGCAAGCCAAAATCTTTTGCCAAAGAAAGCCCAGATCAAGCGAAAGACCGTAGATGAAACTCGCCACGAACGCGAAGGTGAGCACGGTGAGCAGGACCCTCAACACCGGCCGGCGGCCCGCCAAGTCTTGCGCGACCGCGGGATCGCTCAAGGCGCGCTCCAACACCTTCTCGGCGTCGAGGATCTGAGACACCTTGGGCGAAGGCTTCTTGTCTTCCCCGTTGCGGCGCAGCACGGCAAGGGTGCCGTAGAAAGCCACCACCACGGCGAAGAGGAGGACATACCCCCGCTCCCGCTTGATGAAGGCCACGATCTCGGAGACCCCCATCAGGGATCTTCCATGCGGAACAGACGGCGGGCATTGGCCGTGGTCAGGATGGCGAGCTCTTCAGCCGGCACCCCGCGCACTTCAGCCAGGCACGCGAGCGTCTCGGTCATGAACGCCGGCTCGTTGCGGCTCCCTCGCTTGGCCTGGGGCGCCAAAAATGGCGCGTCGGTCTCCACCAGGAGCCGGTCGTTAGGGACCAGCCGGGCGCACGCCCTGAGAGCGTCGTTCTTCTTATAGGTCACGTTTCCCGCAAAGGACACGAACAATCCGAGGTCGAGCCCCGTTCGCAGGTCCTCCGAAGTGCCCCCGAAGCAGTGCAGCACCCCCGATCCGGGCCGCCGCTTCGCGCTTCGCAGGAGCGCAAAGACCTCCCCAAACGCTTCCCGGGCGTGGATGACGACGGGGTGGCCCATGCGCGCGGCGAGCTCGAGGAAAAAGGCAAAGACATCGCGCTGTTGCTCAGCCGGCGAGAGGTTGCGGTAGAAATCCAAGCCCACCTCCCCGATGGCGCGCACGCGAGGGTGCCGCGCGAGGTCCTCAAAGGTGGACGCCATCGAGCCATCGAAGGCCGCCGCGTCGTGCGGGTGGACTCCCACCGTGGCGTACGCCCCGGCGCAGGCGCCGCTCAGCGCAACGGCGCGCCGGGAATCTTCCAGGGTCGTGCCCACGTTCACGAAGTGTTCGACCCCGGCGTCACGGGCGCGCTGGATGGTCGCGTCACGGTCGGCGTCAAACGCGTCGAAGTGCAGGTGCGCGTGGGTATCAACCAGTTTCACCGCCGGTCTCCGTCTGCATTTCCGTCCCCTTCGCCGCCCGTTTCTTCTTCGGGTCCCCCCTCGCTTGCGTCTTCCTCCGTCCTGTTCTCTTCCTCGAACGCCTCTTCAAGCGTGAGATACGTGGTCGTGGAGTCGTCCATCATCTCTTCCTGCGTGTCCTTCGACACGCGCTGCGCCTCAAAAACCTGCCCCACGGTCCGCGCCGGCGGAGGGCGCCTGCGGGCCGGGACGGGTGTCGCTTGCGGCAAACTCACCGGCGTAGCCGGTGCAGCTTGCTCCTCCTCGAGGGCCGCGCGGTCGGCCTCAAGGGCCCGCACTTTTTCGGCGAGGCTCTCCAGCTGCTGCACCTTCTCTTCCATCTCCTGCTTGAGGCGGCGCACCTCCTCCTCGTGCGCCTCTTCGAGCTCGCGGCGCGCTTCCGTGACCTGCGTGAGCTTGAGGCGCAGAGCACCGGCCTCCGCCTGGAAGGGCTTGTAAAACTCCACGTCCCCCTTCAGCGTATCGAGCTCTTTCTCAAGAGCGACCAGGCGGTCCTCGGCGATCCGGACAGCCTTGGGCTTCGTGCCCTGCTGGATCGCAGTGCCCACGAGCAGCCCCATCGCCAGGCCCACCACCGGAAATACAACAGATACGACCCTCCAGGATTTCATATCCTCTCCTTTTAACTTTCGGGGCCCCGCCCAATCCAGGCCCCGGATCCATCGGTGCCAGGTCTTCTTTATTGACCTGGCTCCGTTCCAAATCTCACTTTTCTCCTCGGGCTTCGCGGGCCCGTTCACCGGCCGCTTCTTTGGGGAACAAAGCTGCGGGTTTCGTTAAGGGCCGGCCCTTGGCCAGCGCGTGGCGTTCGGACAAATCCGCCACGACGGGGGTGCCGGAAACCCCCAGTTGCGAAAGAATGAGCTGCGAGGCGTTGGGAAGGAAGCTCGCAAGCGCGGCGCCCACGAGCCGCAGCACCTCGCCCAATAGCCCGAGGAATTGAGAAAGTTCTAGCTTGGCCTCCTCGCCTTTTCGGGCAAGCTCCCAGGGTTTCACGCGGTCGATCTCCCGGTTTGCCCCGTGCACGAGTTCCCAGATCGCCACGAGCGCCGCGCGGGGATCAAAAGAAGCCATCGCGCGTTCCAGGGCCTGGCGCAGCCCGGCCAGGAGGGGCGCAAGCGTCGCGGAGCCGCCGGCGCCCGAGTAGCCCGGGTACCGGCCTCCCTCGTAGCGCTCGATCATCGCCAGCGTGCGCGACACGAGGTTGCCGAGGTCGTTGGCGAGGTCCTCTTCAAAACGCTGCGCCACAAGCTGCTCGGAGTACGAGCCGTCCTGCCCCACCTGAACCTCGCGCAGCAGAAAATAGCGGAACGCGTCCACGCCGTAGATGTCGGCCAGGGCCAGCGGGTCCACTACGTTCCCGCGGGACTTGGACACCTTCGCGCCCTCAATCGTCCACCAGCCGTGCGCGATGAGCGTTTTGGGAGGCTCGACCCCCATGGCGTGCAGCATGATGGGCCAATACACCGCGTGCTGGCGCAGGATGTCCTTGCCCACCACGTGCACGTCGGCCGGCCAGTGACGGCGGAAGAAGGCCTCGTCCTCGCCGAAACGCACGGCCGTGACATAATTGAGAAGGGCGTCAAACCACACGTACACCACGAATTTCTCCGAAATGGGGAACGGGATGCCCCAAGAAAGCCGCTCGCGGGGCCGGGTGATGCAAAGGTCCTCGAGCGGGCGCTCCAAAAAGCTCAACACCTCCGCGCGCCGGCTCGCGGGCACGATGACATCCGGATGGGTGTTGATGTGCGAGATGAGCCAGCCCTGGTACTTGGAAAGCTTGAAAAAGTAATTCTCCTCCGCGAGGTGCTTCACCTCCCGGCGGCAGTCCGGGCAGGCGCCCTCCAGAAGCTGGAGTGTGGTCCAGAACGACTCGCAGGGCGTGCAGTACCAGCCCTCGTAGGCCGCGCTGTAGATGTCCCCCTTTTGCACAAGCTCGCGCAACACCCGCTGCACGATCCTCGCGTGCTGGGCGTCGGTGGTGCGGATGAAAAAGTCGTACTGCACGCCCAGCTTGGCCCACAGCTCCTTGAAGTGCGGCACGATGGCCTCGACGTAGGCGCGGGGTTCAGTGCCGGCGGCGCGCGCGGCTCGCTCGATCTTCTCGCCGTGCTCGTCGGTGCCGGTCAAAAAAAACACCTCGTGGCCCAGAAACTTCTGAAAGCGCGCGAAGGTGTCGCAAAGAACGTTCGTGTACGCGTGGCCCAGGTGGGGCTTCGCGTTCACGTAGTACAGGGGGGTCGTGATGTAGTACGCCTTCAGGGCCGGGACCATTCGAGCTCCAGGCGCGTGAGGACCAACTTCAAATTCAGGTTCGACTTCAAGGCAAGCTGCGAACGGTCGAGGGCGGCCAGAAACCCGAGCAGCCGCTCATCAGTTGCGCCCGCGCAAGCCGAGTCCCAGTCGGCCGCCCGCGGCGCGCGATGGAACAACACCTGGGCTTTTCGGCTCAAACGCCACACCAGGACATCGCGCACCCACGCCGCAAGATCGCCCAACCCTACCGAGACCGTCTCGCGCGAGCCAGTGGCAAGCTCCTCAAAGGCACGGGAGGGATCCTCGGCAAAGGCCCTGGAAATCTCCGACTCCTCCCTGCCCGCCGCCTCGCCCGTGGGCGTGACCGCAACACATTCGCAGCGCGAGACGATCGTGGCAAACAAATCGCGGCTTTGCCGGGCCGTCAGGAGAAAAAAGCGATGGGGCGGCGGGTCCTCGAGGGTCTTGAGCAATGCGCTGGCGGCCTCCTCGGTCAGGCGCTGCGCGTCGCGTACGAGGAGCACTTTCGCACGATCCCCGAACGGCGCGATCCATAACCACTCCAGAACCTCCCTCACCGCTTGGATCTTGATGTAACGCGCCGTCTCATCCTCTTCCAGAAGCTTGAAATCCGGGTGCACCCCGCGAGCGAAGCGAGCGCACGCCGCGCAAGCGCAGGTGGAGGAGGGTCTCCTCGCTTCGCACAAAAGCGAGCGGGCGAGCTCTTGCGCCGTCGAGGCCCGCAGCGCCGGACCTTCGGAGGAAATCAGCACGGCTTGGGGCATCGTGTGCGAGGCCGTGCGGGACGCAAAATAGCGAAGCAGCACCTCTTGGTTCATCGGTTCCCCCGGATGAGCCGGCCCAAAGCCCGGATGACCTCAGCCTTGACCGCTTCCTTTCGGGCGCGCGCAATCCATCGGATCCGGCGCGGCTCGCGGCGCGAGAGGGCCCGGTAGCCGGCCCTCACGCGCCTGTGAAATGAGACCGGCTTGCGCTCAATGCGGTCGCGCCGCCCGCCCCGGCTCAAGCCCGCGCGGGTCTCCACGTCAAAGACAAACGTGAGGTCGGGCTTTAGGCCTGCCGTGGCCAGCCGCCCGCAGGCCTCTACGATCTCGCGGTCAAGCCCGCTGGCGTAGCCCTGATAGACGGTGGTCGAATCTTGAAAGCGGTCTGCGAGCACCGTGACGCCGCGCGCCAGGAGCGGCAAAATCCTATCCCTCACAAGCTGGGCGCGCGCAGCCAGAAAGAGAAAGAGTTCGGCCTCATCCGCCATGCGCCCTTTCCCGGCCAGGAGCAGCTTTCGCACCCGCTCTCCGAGCCGTGTGCCCCCCGGCTCGCGCAGGAGCGTTGCGCGCACGCCCCGCGCGCGCAGCCAGGCCATGGCGTGCCGGATCTGAGTGGTCTTTCCGCTTCCCTCCGGCCCCTCAAAGGTGATGAAGCGGCCGCGCTTCATGAACGCTTCCTCACGGGGCGAATGCGAAATCCGTCTTCAGAATCCCTCACTTCAAAACCCTTCTCAGTAAGCATCTTGCGCAGCTCGTCGGCTCGCTTGAAGTCGCCGCGCTTGCGGGCATCCAAGCGCGCCTCCGCGAGCGCCACGGCGTCGTGAGGAACGAAATCGGCGGCGGTCTCGATGACATCGAGCAGCCCATTGGCCGGTGCCAGGAAGTTCATCAGGCGCTCCTTCTCCCGAAGCTCAAGGGCCCTTTCATCGAGCGCGCGGTTGGCCTCCGCCACAAGTGAGAAAAGCTCTCCAAGCGCCTCCGAGATGTTGAGATCATCGTTCAAGGCGGCCCAAAACCGCTCCTGGGAGTGGTCGCACGCCTTGAGGAGGTCGCTTGAGGCATGCCCTTTTTCCGCGGGCGTTTCCCGGAGTCGCGTCCAGAACTCAGTCAACCGGTGGCACGCCTGATCTGCCGCCTGCAGAGCATCGAAGGTGAAGTTGAGCGGGCTTCGATAGTGCGTGGCAAGCAGCAGGTAACGCACGGCCATGGGGTTGGCGCCGCGCGCCGCCAAATCCCGCAGGGTATAGAAATTGTCCTTCGACTTGGACATCTTCTCGCCTTCCACCACCAGGAACTTGCAGTGAAGCCAAAATCGCACAAAGGGCTTGCCGGTCGCGCCCTCGGACTGCGCAATCTCGTTCTCGTGGTGCGGAAAAATAAGGTCCTCGCCGCCCGCGTGGAGGTCGATCGTCTCAGATCCCAAATGCTTCATGCTCATGGCGGAGCACTCGATGTGCCAGCCGGGCCGGCCCCGGCCCCACGGAGAGTCCCAGGCAGGTTCGCCCTCCTTCGCCTTTTTCCAGAGCGCAAAGTCCGCCACCTGTTCCTTGTCGTACTCGTCCTGATCCACCCGCGCGCCGGGAAGGTTGCGGTCCAAGTCCTTGCCGGACAGCCGGCCATACGGCGCGAAGCTCTTGACGCGGTAGTAGACCGAGCCGTCGCGCTCGTAGGCCAGGTCTTTCGTCAGGAGTATCGAGATCAGCTTCTGCATGTCGCCCAGGTTTTCCGTTGCGCGCGGAGTCAGTGTGGGCCGCTTGATCCGCAACAGATCCAACTCCTCGAAGAACACCTGCTCGTAGCGGCGCGTGAAAGAAGAAAGGTCGCAGCTCTCGCGGCGGGCGCCCGCGATCGTCTTGTCATCCACGTCCGTGATGTTCATGACGTGGAGGACCTTATAGCCCTTGGCTTCCAGAACCCGGCGCAGGAGATCCTCAAACACGTAGGCGCGGAAGTTTCCCAAATGCGCGAAGTCATAGACCGTGGGCCCGCAGGTGTAGAGCCGAACCGGTCCCTTGAGCTCAGCCGGCTCAAACACCACCTTCTTGCGCCGCAGGGTGTCGTAGAGCTGCAAGTCGCTCATGGCGCCAGCACCCGGGCGGCGTGCCGCAACCTCTCCCCCACTTCTTGGGGCCCCAGGCAGTCCAGCAAGCGCTTCAGTTCCGGGCCGTGCTCGACGCCGGTGAGGGCGAGGCGCAGAGGCATGTAGAGCTGCTTGCCCTTGATGCCGCTTTCAGCTGCAACGTCGCGCAGAAACGCATCGCCCCATGCAGAAGAAGCCGCCGGCGGAATGCGCTCGATGACCCGGGAGCTCGTGCCAATCACACCGGGCGCATCAGGAAAGGTTCGGGAATTACAGAGACGTGAAACTTGTTCGTCACTCGGCCGGGCCAGTCTGGCAAGCTGGGCCGGCAGCCCGCCGAAGGAGGACACCGCGTCCTTGAACAACAGCGCCACGGACGCAAGGTCCTTGCGGACCGCATCGGGATGGAACTCGGCCAGGTAGGCGCCGGCGCGCTGGGCGAACGCCTCGTCGCTTAACGCGCGCAGGTGCAGGCCCCCGAGCCAATGCAGCTTGGGGAGAGAAAA
>CAZPNG010000302.1:0-5272 GCA_964587845.1 uncultured bacterium
GGAGTTCGAGGTCATCTATAGGATCGTCCTGCCCCAGCTGATGCCGCGGTTGGTGGAAGCGGTGCGCCTGCCCCTTGGCCCGGCCTGGCTGTTCCTGATCGCCGCCGAAGCCATCGCGGCGGAGAACGGGCTCGGCTATCGAATCTTCCTGGTGCGGCGCTACCTTGCAATGGACGTGATCATACCCTACGCGATGTGGATCACGCTCATGGGCTTTGCGTTTGACTTCGGGCTCAAGGAACTCACGCGCTGGCTCTATCCTTGGTACTCGCCGGAGGCCGAGTGAGCAAGCACCTTCCCGGAGCGGATCCTTCCGACAAGTTTCTTTACCTCGAGAACGTCTACCAGTCCTACGGGCCCAAGCTCGTGCTCGACGATGTCGATCTCTCGGTGCGGGAAGGGGAGTTCTGTAGCCTCGTGGGCCCCAGCGGCTGCGGAAAGTCGACGCTGCTGCGCCTGATCCTTGGGGCAGAACGACCGACCTCAGGCCGCGTCCTGCTGGACCGCGAGCCCATCGGCCACCCGGACACCCGGCGCGGCATCGTCTACCAGCGTTATTCTCTTTTTCCGCACCTCTCAGTGCTCGAGAACGTGCTCTTGGGCAAAAGGTTGAGCACGGACTTCTGGTCCTGGCGGCGCGAACGTCCCGTCTTTGTCGAGGAGGCGCTTGAGATGCTGCGCACGATGCGGCTCGATGATGACCGGGACAAGTACCCACACCAACTCTCAGGCGGGATGCAGCAGCGGGTGGCGATCGCGCAAACGATGATAATGAATCCCAAGCTCATCTTGATGGACGAGCCGTTCGGAGCCCTCGACCCCGGAACGCGCGAGGATATGCAAGTGTATCTCCTGGAGACCTGGGAGCGCTTCCATATGACCGTCTTCTTCGTAACGCACGATCTGTCCGAAGCCGTCTTCTTGGCGACGCGCGTGATTGTGCTGTCTCAGTACTACATCGACGATCGCGGCAAGGACAGTGCGCGAGGGGCGCGTGTGGTCGGAGACTATGCGGTCAAGAAGGAGGCCAGCTCAACTGAGCTCAAGCGCACCGGACAATTCGCGCACCTGGTTCAGACCATCCGGCGCGATGGCTTCGACCCCGCGACCCGCCGGCACGTGGACGAGTTCAACTTGACGCACCCGGACTCTTGGCGGTCGCTGAATCCCGAGGAGAGCAGTTGAGCGCCGTTGATGGGTCGAGGAGACGCTGGCTTTCGGGCGAGAGCGGGAAGCGGCGCTTCTCGATGGCGTAATAGGCCATCAGGAGATCTTCCTCGATGCGGAGAGCCTTGCGGACCTCGCTGAGTGGTGTATCGAGATAGCGCTCGTAGTCCACCCCGGCCAACGATTCGCAATCGGAGACAAATCCGAGCTTGACCCCATCGCGAAACGCTCGCAGGTCGGCGTCGGTAAGTTTGAAGGGACGCGGGTAGAAGTCCTTGGCAAGAATGCAGTAGAGCTTTTCCTCTAAAGTGCTGACCCGGTCCGTGCTCCCCATCGTAAAGCCGACCACGAACGCCTCATCCTTGGGCAGCATGCCGCGCCCGAGCAGGATATGAATGTAGTCGTGCGTCTGGAGCGAGGTGGCGCCATGGAAGATGTCGAAGCCCGGCAAGTCGAACTCTGGATTTTCAACGAGCCGGACGATGAGCGGGAGATCGAGAGGATCGAGACTGATCTCTTGCATCCCGGAACGTGCCTGCCGGAGCGTCACGTTCCCGCAGGATAGCGGCACGAACCAATCGCGGATTTTGTTTTGGACGGATCTCATGCCGCCGGACTCTCTGGAGAACGGTCAACCTCCACGAAGGAGCGTTGGGCCTCCTTGGCCTCGGCGAAGGAGGCCGACTGCGCGCGGCCTTCGAGCAACCAGGAGCGCAGCAAAGCTACGCGCTCACGCTGGGAGACTGACAGGGGCACCAGGCGCTTGATGGCCCCGAGAATGTCGTCGGTCGTGATCTCCCGGCTCTCGCTGAAAGCGTGGTACATCGAGTCGATGACTGCCTGCTCGAGTTCCGCGCCCACGTAGCCGGGGGAGGCCGCCGCCAGCTCCTCAAGGTTGAAGCTCTTGGGATCGCGCCCCTTCCGTTTGATGTGAACCGCGAAGATCTCCCGGCGCTCCTCCAGGGTGGGTAAGTCCAAGAAGAAGATCTCGTCGAAGCGCCCGCGGCGCAGCAACTCGGGGGGTAGCGCCGAGATGTCGTTGGCCGTGGCCACCACGAAGCAGGCGGACTGCTTCTCCGCCATCCAGGTCAAAATGGAGCCGAACACGCGGGTACTCGTCCCGCTGTCGTTGCCGCCGTGGGCCAGAGCCTTCTCCATCTCGTCGATCCACAACACGCAGGGAGCGACCGCCTCAGCCAGGCGCAGCGCCTTGCGCGTCCGTTCCTCGGACTCGCCTACGAAGCTACCGAAGAGGGCACCAACGTCGAAGCGGATCAGCGGCAGCCCCCAGAGGCCCCCGATGAGCTTGGCCGAGAGGCTCTTCCCGGTCCCCGGAATGCCGATGAGCGCAATGCCTTTGGGTGGGGGCAGCCCGTACTTACGCGCCTCTGGTCCGAAGGCACGTGAGCGCAGGCTCAGCCATTGCTTGAGCGCGCCCAACCCGCCCACCTGATCGGGGGTCTCTCGAACGGGATAATATTCGAGGGCTTTGCTCTCACGGATCAGGGCCTTCTTCTCGGCCACGACCAGACCAACGTCCTCCTCACCCAGTGCGCCGTCGGTCACCAGGCCCTTGGCGAAAACTCGCTGCGCTTGAGCGTAGGTCAGGCCGAGGGCCGCCCGCACCAGCTTGGCGCGGCGCTCTTCATCGGGCGGCGTGCGCACCTCGGGGCTCTTGAGCAGCTCTCCGAGCGCGTGGTCGAGCTCGGCCTCTCCGGGCAGGTCAAGTCGGAGCACCACCGCACGGTCCCGGAGCTCCTCGGGAAGCTCATCGCTTGGTGACGTCACGACGATGGAGCGCCGCGTAAAAACAAGGTCCTGGACGACTGAGCGCAACTTACGCTTGATGCGTTTATCCGCCCAGGCATCGTGGAAGTCGCGCAGCACGTAGACCGCCTTATCGGGTCCCTTTCGGATCTGGTCGAGGGCCTTGAGCGCGTCCTCCCCGGCCTGTGGAGGACCTGCCCCGTCAGCCAACGCCTGGAAGCCGTCGGCCATATCCCAGGAATAACAGGGTCGCTTGCGCTTGAGACAGGCCGCCTTCACAAGATCCACAGCACGTGTCTCCTCGTGCGTCACCAAGACGATCAAGGTGCAACGCGCGCGAAGCAGGACATCGAGCTCGTCGGCTATGGTCATCGCGGCGAGTCTCCGACTTTGTTCATGTCACACAGTGTACAAAGTAGGAAGAAGAGTGCCCAGAGTATGTTTTGCATTAACGTCAGCAACCATCATAATTCCGTTTTTGCTTTGGCATACGGCTGCGCAGGTGGGCTCAAGTGCCCGCGGGGGCCTAAGGGCGGAAGGAACGGGTTCCCCTGCCGAAGGTAAGCCGAAGAGCACCAACCGAGCAGCAGATAGAGAGGACGATCCAAACTGCTCCCCAAACCTTGATTCCGCGGTAAGAAGCCCTCTTAATTTTTCCAAAAATAGACAAAAGCGTAGCGGTGCGGGCACCACGTTGCGAAATCGGGAGGCTGCGAATCGTTTTCATATCTCCAAGCCCCCGATGCCGCCTCCACGGCCCGCCCTGACCCAAACCCGGGCAATCAATTTGCCCTTGCCTTCATGCGCTGTGGATAACTCAGGCCCACATAGCCTGCCCTTCTCATTTTTTTTGGCGCTCACCCATAACAGCGGTGGCGCCACTAAGCAAGCGCAACCGCGCCATCCACGGCCAATCCGGATTCTGGCAGCCAGAACTCCAATGCACGCTTGAGATTGCACGCGACTGCCTTGAGATAACCCGCCAACTTCACGCGCTCTCCGCCTCGCACCCGCAGTTTCCCGCCACCGTGCGCCCGCTTGTACTCCGAGTTCGTCGCCTCTATCCCCGCACGTATCGCATAACGCTTCTTAAATTCAGGCTGCGCCTCCTGAGCCTTGAGCCATTCCCTAGCTGCCTTCTGATCCGTCGGGCACTTCTCCGACGGCGCAGCATACTGCTTGCCTGGCTCCGGCTTTCCCTTCACCGGAGCGGGTGCCAGAAGATTCACACCGTGTTGTGCTGCTTACGCCGCATTGCGCGCGCCGCTGTAATTGGTGTCGGTCACAAGCTCAAGAGGTTTTTGCCCGGCCTTCTCCAAAGCCTCAATCGTTGGTATCGTGGCATGCTGATCGCATCCGGCAGATGGCGTCACCTCAACATGCGTGATCATCTCGACAAATTCTCCGCCGCGCATGTCTCCGCAATCTGCACCTCGTAGCCTTTCCCCTTGTACCCACTGTAAGTCACATCTGGATCGTGCGGCGTCTGTAACGAGCGTGTTCCCACTTTCTTGGCGTCCTTCAGTTTCACCGGCACCGCACCATCACCGCCGTCATCATCGCCATCTTTCGGACTCGCGGGATTATCCAGCACTTCGCATTGCTCGCCATACAGCCGCGCCAGCAGCTTGAAATCATCCATCTCCGATACGGCACGGTGTCCCTTAAACCGTTCCACCAACCGGCACACATCCCGCGCCGTCACCTCAAGTCTTCGTGGCCCCTCTCCGCGCCTTGCGTCCACGTACCGGTACTCTTCTCCGTGCCGCTTGAGCACACCCGCCTCGATTTGCTCATAGAGCTGCCGGTGTTCCTTTCTCAACGCGCGCAGAAATAAACGGATCGTCTCACACATCAACCCCAGTCGGGTGAGCACCGCGAAGTTCGAGAGGATGTGCGTCGAGTCAAGCCGCTGCCGCTCCACATTGAGGGCCCAGTGCTGCGATCAGTTCATCTGTCACCTGCCGAAACAACATCTCTCCTTTCTCATGTGCAATCAGACGACAGCGGAAATTGGGCTCAGCCGCGTCTGTGCCGGGCCCGAAGGGTCCCGGCCCAAGCCCGCGCGCGGCCCGCCGTCTCTTTACGGCGGCGAGGACTCGCAGATCGATCCCGCCCGATGCTTGCAATGGCGTAGACCAACCATCGGCGGAAGAATTCACGGCCAACTACGCGCGAAAGCGCGTGTGCGGACCGTAGGGGCCTTGTTGCCCGGCATTCATTAGGACGAGCCCCGCAGGGGGCCATGGCCCCCTGCGGAGAAGGAAAGGCTCTCGGATTGGGGACTTTCCTCCGGGACCGGCCTTGACGGAAACTGATTTTGGAGCTACGCTCTCGG
>CAZPNG010000303.1:0-2517 GCA_964587845.1 uncultured bacterium
ATTACGCCCTCCTGGTGGACCAAATCGAGCATTCAAACTTGGGCTACGACAAGTCCTTCGACGAGATCGGCGGCATGACGCACGCCATCGTGACTCCCACTCAAGTGGATCCACGCACGGGACGCTCCTCCGGCGCCGCCAAGATTGTCTACGCTCCCACGTTCGCCTACGTGAGCGGCACGCGAATGGACCTTAAGTACGCGGACGACATTGATCCCAAGGGCAAAGCGGGCAGAACGATTGTTGAGAAACGCGCGCAGCGGGATCGGGGGGAGACGGTCGACTGGTCCTCACTCAACGAAGTCTATTACCGTACTTGGTTCAGCATGAGCGAGGAGGATCGCGTGCTCTTGCACTACGAGCTTGCGGGATTGCACGAGCTTCAACACGTGCTGGAGTTTGCTTTGGGCATCGAGTCCATCGAGTTTCGCACCTACCTCGTGGAGATGCTGAGACTTCCCGCGGACGCCGCGGTCTCCGAGATCCTGGGAATGGCAGCCTCGCCTTCGCTGACCTTGCAGGACGAGACGCCGCGCGCGAATGAAGACCCAAACACGATGACGAAGAAGGCGAAGGTCTATCTCGCGCGAAGGATCTTCGCCAAGGCGAAGCTCGCCCTGCCGTGGCGCGATGAGGGCGGAGTGAGCCGGCCGGATGACTGGAGCTGGACGCGCGGGGTCGCGGCGTGGCTCAAGTTCCGGGACAAGCAATTTTCAACGCCTGAGCAGGCGGCCGCCTGGCTTGCGCGGCTCGCCGATGATCTCCAGGCCAACGACCCGTACTTCCGCGGGATTCCCCTGGTGCGCGCCCAGCACGTGGATGTGCGCATGAATGCAGACGACATTCGCAGGGGCGCTTTATTGCAGATCTACGATCGGGATGTCCCCCTGACGGCGCCGGGGCTTGCCCGGCAGACGTCCGCCCGCGTGGCAGCGGCGGGAGTCCCACGCAAGATCGTGGATGTGGTCGAGCCCGGAGATTATCAGAGGTACCTGCGCGCGATTGAGGGGCCGGATTCCGTGGCGCGCCTGTCGGCCTCGCGCGCGGGGAGCTGGGTCAGGGCAGCGGTGGCAGCCCTGGCTGCGTGGGTGGGGCTGGCCGGTCCCCTGGCTGTTCAAAACCAAGCGCAAGACCAGCTTACCTTGAGACCCAAGCGCCGCGTCGAAGTGAATCCGGAGTTTCAGCCGCCCGCCGGTGGCATGGCCAGTCTTGCCGGCGCGAGCGCCGACATCTCCCGGCCGCCCGTTGCGCCGCCCATCGACATCAGGCCGCCAGCCGAGCCGAAGACACCTTCGGTCGTGCCCGGTTCGACAGGCCCCACCGAACCGGCTGTCGGCGCAAACCCGTTCTTGCCCCCGACTGCAAGTGAGTTGCGAGCGGCGCAGAAGAATCAGGGTCGATCGGGCAGCGGCATGGCCATTTCCACGACGCACTTCAACGTGACGTATCGGGGAGATTCAAAGCTGGCCCAGAGCATCGCGGACCGCGCGGAAAGAGACTATGCGGACATTTTTCAGTACTGGTTCGGCACCGTCCCTGCCAAATGGCCCTTTAAGATCCAGATCATCATTCATGCGGATGCGAACCAGTACACGCGGGTGACGAGACAAGGCCCGCAGTCGCCGGGCCACTCCCAGACCGGCATCGACCGCGGGCGGGTGACGAGCGCCCGGGTGGACCTCAATGCGGCTTCGCCGACCGCCAAAATCTACAACGTCCTTCGCCATGAACTCGTTCACATCGCGATGGCGCACAAGTTTAACGCAAAGCCTCTTCCCCGATGGGCCGATGAAGGCGCTGCCGTCCTGATGGAGCCGCAGGACATGTGGGACGCGCATACCCGGGGTCTCGATATCTTCATCCAAAAGGGGCAGTTTTATTCGGCAAAACAGCTCATGACGATGAACGACTATCCGGCGGGGCCGATGTGGCAGCTCCTCTACGGGGAGAGCCAGTCTCTCGTGCGTTTTCTCATCGGCCGCGGCGGCCCTCAGAAATTCATCCGCTTCATGCAGGATGCGCAACAGAACGGTTACGAAGCAGCCCTCCAGCGGGAGTATGGGCTCCGCGGCTACGCAGAGCTCGACAAGATTTGGGCCCAAGAGCGATCGCAGCAACGCCAGCTGGCCGACCTGCGCCAGTCGGCCGCGCGCGCGCCCGCGGAAGCTTTAATTCTCCCGCCGGGCCACCATGTCGTAATCAATTTCTCCGAGCGCTTCAGCGCCACGCGCGCCGAGGCGCCTTCGGCGGCTGCACTGTTGGCGATGGCGCGTGGACTCGCTAAACGGTTGGGAGTTTCCGCCCAAACGCCAGACACGGAACTGCAGGCCGCCGTTGAGCCCCGTGAAGTGGTCGATTGGTCGGCAACCCCCGAGGGCAGAGATCTCTTTGGCGAGCCGCCCGTGGTGGTCGAAGCCCGGCCGCAGCCGCGCATCCCGTTCGATGACAGATGGATGGCCCGTGACAGGAATCGGCGCGCGCTCATCGCGGCGCTCGTCATTGAGGTCGCACTAGCCG
>CAZPNG010000304.1:0-7777 GCA_964587845.1 uncultured bacterium
GGCGGCCCGGGAGGGGGTGCTCGTGGCCGACGTCGACTTCACGGCCCTGCGCCGGCTGCGCTGCACGTTCCCTGTGCTCAAGTACAGGGGCTGACGGTTGCCTGGCGGGCCCGAACCTGCTATAATCCGCGCCTCTAAGGAACGGAGCCAGGTCAGTAAATAAGACCTGGCACCGATTGACACGGGGCCCGATTTGGGCATGGCCCGGAAGTTAATAGGAGCGGATATGGTCGCTATCATTTCAGTCGATGGGGTGCAGCGCGTAGTTCAGCCGGACGATACCCTGGAGGTGCGGGGAATGCTGGCGGAGCCGGGTTCGACGGTCTCGTTCGACGAGGTCCTGCTCGTGGGCGAGGAGGAAGCCGTCCAAGTGGGCCGGCCCGTGCTGGCCGGGGTCAAGGTGGTCTGCGAAGTCCTGAGGCACGGCAAGTCCCGCAAGCTGACGGTTTTCAAGTTCAGGCGCCGCTCCAATTACCGGCGCAGAACGGGGTACCGCGAAGAGCGGACGTGGCTGAAGGTCAAGGTTGTGGAGGTTCCGGGCCATGGCGCATAAAAAGGGATTGGGAAGCACCGCGAACGGGCGCGACTCCAACGCCAAGCACCTGGGGGTGAAAGCTTTCGGGGGCCAAGTGGTGCGCGCGGGTTCCATTCTGGTGCGCCAGCGGGGCACCCGCTTTCATCCGGGCCTTTTCGTGGGGCGCGGGGGCGATGACACCCTCTTTGCGCTTCGGGACGGGCGCGTGTTCTTCGGCACCGGCCGAAAGATACATGTTCAGCCGCTCACAGAATCCGGAACCTAACAGGCGCTACAACAAGTCGAGGGAGTGAGCTTGTCGCCAAGGCGCGGCAAGCGGATAACGTGCGGGCGCCCGTGGGCCTCGCGCGTTTTTTATTTCTATGAAGTACTGGTTGGACGACGTTGAGATTCAGATTTCTTCGGGCAAGGGCGGGAAGGGCTGCGCAAGCCACTTTCGCCGGGCGGACCACAAACGGGTGCCCAACGGGGGAGCAGGAGGCCGCGGCGGCGACGTGACGCTTCGCGCCTTGTCCACGCTGGGCACCTTGGGCGCTTTCCGCCCCGACCAGCGGTTTGTGGCCGAGTCCGGCGCCCCCGGTTCGAGCAACAAGAAGCGCGGCCATGACGGCGAGGGTTTGATCGTCGAGGTCCCCTGTGGCACTCTGGTCGTCAACGAGCACCACGAGCTGCGTGTGCGCGACCTCGCCTCCGCCGGCGATGAGGTGTGCGTGGCGCGCGGCGGCCGGGGCGGGTGGGGCAACGCGGACGGCAGGACCGCCCAGCCGGGCCTGCCGGGGGAAACCTTTCACCTTCGCCTCGACCTTCGGATCCCGGCGGACGTGGCGCTCGTGGGGACTCCCAACAGCGGAAAATCCACGCTCTTGAACGCCCTCACCGGGGCGCACAGCCGGGTGGGTGACTATGCCTTCACAACCCGGGAGCTGCAGCTGGGGAGCTACGAGACGGCCGACTACCGGAGGCTCGCGTTGATGGAACTGCCGGGCCTGCTGCAGGGCTCCTTTGAGGGCCGCGGAATCGGCAACAAGTTCCTCAAGCACCTCTCGCGCGTGCGTCTCATCGTCTTCGTCCTCGATCCCGAGAATCCCTTCGGCTACGACCTCCAGACCTGTTATGATGTTTTGCTTGAGGAAGTCCGGCGCTTCGAACCGCGCTCACTCGAGCTTGCGCAGCTCGCCGTGGTGAGCAAAGCCGACCGCCTGACGGCTGCCCTGCGTTGGCGGCGAAAGCGGGAACACCCGATCGAGGTGTCCGCTCTGGAGGGGACGGGCATGGCGCAGTTGCGCCACGCGATCGACAGCGGCTCGGGCCCCGGGCTTGCCCGGGGCCCTCAGCCGCAGTACTCGCCCGGGGTTCCCCAGGCCCCGGGCGGGTGGCCGAGCGGGGCGAGGTCCCTTGACGAAAAGGCGGGGCGCTCGTGACTAAGCCCGCGTTTTCCTGGCCGTCCGTGCGCACCGTGGTGTTGAAAGTGGGCGCGAGCGTGCTCACTTCCGTGCAGGGCCATTTCCTGCCGCGGCGGGTGGAGGAGCTGGCGGCAGCGGTGGTCAAAGAGCTTCACCGGGGTAGGCGCTTCGTGATCGTCACCTCCGGTGCCATCGCCTGCGGTATGGACACCCTGGCTCTCAAGGCACGGCCCCAGGAACTTCCGCAACTTCAGGCCTGCGCCGCGATCGGCCAGGGCAAGATCATGAAGGTCTATGAACAGGCCTTCGCCCGGCGGGGCCACCATACGGGCCAGCTTCTGTTGACGCGCGACGTGCTGGATGACCGCTTGCGTTACCTCAATGTTCGCAACACGCTCATGTCCCTTCTCGCCTACGGCGCCGTGCCGATCATCAATGAAAACGACTCGGTTTCGACCGAGGAGATTTGCTTCGGAGACAACGATCGCTTGTCGGTGCTTGTAGCCCAGCTCATTCAAGCGCATGCCGTCGTGAACGCCACCGACGTGGACGGATTGCGCGGCCGCGACGGCTCGCGGGTGGAGCGGGTCGTGGGAATCGAAGCCCTGGTAGCCGAGAAGAAGCATCTGGCTCAAGGGTCGTCCCGCGCGCAGACGGTGGGCGGGATGCGCGCCAAGCTTGAGGCGGCCCGCATGGCGCTGGAGTCCGGGATCCCCTTCGCGCTTCTTGCGGGCACCGACCCGGAATCCATCGGCCGGCTCTTTGAGGGGAGCTCCGTCGGCACGGTCTTCCTGCCGCGCGAGCCCAAGCGCGTGGCGCGCAAAGACTGGGTGGCGTGCGCGCGCACGCCCAAAGGCGTCCTTCATGTGGACGCCGGAGCGCGGCGGGCACTCGTAGAGTCGGGCTGCAGCCTGTTGGCGAGCGGCATCGTGAGCGCTAGCGGGGACTTCGAGCGCGGCGACTGTGTCGAGGTGATCGGGCCGGACCAGGACGTGCTCGGCCGGGGGCTTACCCATTACTCCCGTCAGGAAGTGGACCGCATCGCCGGCCATAAAACCTCCGAGATCGCCCAAATCCTGGGCTCCAAGTTTTACGATGAAGTGGTGCACCGGGACAACCTCGTGATCATGACAGGCGAGCCGCTTGATGCCGAAGGGGAGTCCTAAGACCGTGTCCCTCGCGCGCGACATGAAAGACTTGGCCCTGCGCGCCAAGAGGGCCTCACTCGCGCTGGCGAAGACCGGCCGCAAAGCCAAAGACCGCGTGCTCGCCGCCGTCGCGCGCGACATGCGCGCGGGGTGGCGCAAGCTTGAGGCGGCGAATGCCGCGGACGTGAGAGCCGCCAAGCGCTCGGGGCTTGCAGGCGCGATGCTCGATCGCTTGCGCCTGGACCGCAAGCGCGTCAGTGACATGGCTGATTCCGTGCAGGCCGTCTGCCGCCTGAGGGATCCGGTGGGGCAAGTGATGGATTCTTGGCGGCGGCCCAACGGCCTGCGCATCTCGCGCGTGCGCGTGCCGCTCGGTGTCATCCTCATCATTTACGAGTCCCGGCCCAACGTGACCTCCGAATGCGCGTCCCTGTGTTTGAAGAGCGGCAACGCCGTGATCCTGCGAGGTGGCTCTGAGGCCCGCCACACCAACCGCGCGGTCAGTGGGATGTTCCGCGCCCGCTTGGCGGCCGCCGGGCTTCCCGCCGACGCCTGCGCGATGGTTTCCACCCAGGATCGGCGCGCGATCGACGAGCTATTGCGCTTGGAGGGCGACGTGAACCTTGTCATTCCCCGGGGAGGGGAGAGTCTGATCCGCCGCATCGTGGCCCGCTCCCGCATCCCCGTGATCAAGCACTACAAGGGCATCTGCCACGTGTACGTGGACAAGGACGCGGATCTTGCCAAGGCGCTCAAGGTGGCGTTCAACGCCAAGTGCCAGCGCGTCTCGGTGTGCAACGCCATGGAGACGCTGCTCGTGCACCGAAACGTGGCCCGCCGGTTCCTGCCGCGCTATGCCCACCTGTTGCGCCAAGCGGGGTGCGAGATCCGCGGGGACGCAGCCGCGCGGCGCTTGATTCCGGGGGCGAAACCCGCCACGGAAGAGGATTGGCGCACGGAGTACCTCGACAAGATATTGTCCATTCGCGTGGTGCCCTCCCTTGCGGAGGCGGTGCGGCACATCGAGACCTATGGCTCCCACCACACGGATTCCATCATTACAGAAAATCGCCGTTCGGCCGAAATCTTTCTCAAGGAAGTGGACTCCTCCTCGGTCATGCACAACGTCTCGACCCGATTTTCGGACGGGTTCCAGTATGGCCTGGGCGCCGAGATCGGCATTTCGACGGACAAGCTGCACGCGCGCGGACCCATGGGGCTGGAGGGTTTGACCTCGTACAAGTTTGTGGTGGAGGGCACCGGGCAGGTGAGGACATGAGAGTCGGCATCCTGGGGGGGACGTTTGATCCGCCTCATGAGGGGCATCTGGCGCTGGCGCGGGCGGCGCTGCGCTCTCTCGGTCTCGATCGGATCCTCTTCATCCCCACGGCGCAGTCCCCCCACAAGGGGGCAAGCGAGATCGTCGCTCCGCCCTGGAAGCGTTATGAGATGGTGCGCCGGCTGATCAGTGAAGATGTGCGGTTCTTGGCCAGCGATTTGGAGATCAGCCGCGGCGGGACTTCATATACGCTGGACACCCTTTGGGCCCTGTCCACGCGCTACATGCCGACCGCCCAGCTTTGCCTGCTCATGGGGGCGGACATGTACCCCCAGTTTGCCTCCTGGCGGGGCAGCGAGGAGATCCGCAAGCTGGCCACCCTGGGGGTCGCCGGCCGTCCCCTCGTACGCCTGCAGGGGCTTCCTAAGGACGTCATTTACCTCGAGATGTGGCCCAACCGGGCCTCCGCCACGGCAATCCGCCAGCTTCTGGGGCGGGGCCTCACGCCCCCCCGGGAATGGCTGCCTCCGCGCGTGCTCGACTACATCATCCGCGAGCGCCTCTACGGTATTGACCGGGCCGCAGGGGCGGAGTAAAATCAAACTGTTTACCCTCCATAGAAAGGAGAGGTCTGTACATGCGTGTCATCGCCGTCGCCAACCAAAAGGGCGGGTGCGCGAAAACCACGACTGCGATTAACTTGTCCGCCTGCCTGGCTTTCCTGGGCAAGAAGACTCTCCTGGTCGACGTCGATCCACAAGCCCATGCCACCTTGGGCCTGGGCCTTAAGTCCGAAGACTTGCAGCACACGATCTACGACCTGCTGATCGGTCCCGAAGAGGAAGGCGCGAGCGCGCCGGCCGCCGGGGAGGTGCGCGTGCGCATTGCCAACTGCCTGGACCTGATTCCCTCCGACATCACCGTGTCCGGCATCGAGCAGCGCCTCTCCAAGGTGCCGGGGCGGGAGGAACGCCTGCATCTGGTGTTGCGTGATTTCGCCAAAGAGTATGATTTCGTGATCATCGACTCTCCGCCCTATTTGGGAATGTTGACGTTCAACGCGCTTCGCGCCGCAACGGAGGTGGTGGTTCCGGTTGAGGCCTCATTTTTCTCGCTCCACGGTTTGGCAAAAATTGCTGAAACGCTTGAGCTGCTCAAGCAGGAAGTCGGCCATGAAGTTTCCCTGCACGCGCTCATCACGCTCATGGACCGGCGCACGCGCCTGGCGCGCCAGGTGGCCCATGAAGTGGCGGAGTATTACGGCGAGCGGATGCTGCGCACGATCATCCACCACAATTCGCGCCTGCGCGAGGCGGCCGCTGCCGGCAAGAGCATCGTGGACTTCGACCGAAACTGCAGCGGTTTTTCCGATTACATGAACCTGGCGCGCGAGTTGATGGAGCGGGGCGCGAGGGAGGCGGCTCCGAGCGAGGAGCTGGCGCCCGTGTTGCAGGCGTTGTCTGAGGGCCTGGCTAGCAACGAGGAGGCCGCGCCCCGCAGCCCGGTGGCCGAGGAAATGGTCTTGGAGGAGCGCGCCATGCAGCAGGCGCTGGAGGAAGCGGCGCATGGCCGCGAGGTTGAGCCGGGCGCCGTGGCGGCGCCGCCGGGCTCGGGTGAAAAAATGGGCGCCGGCCAGGCGCCGGCCTTGGCGGCTCCCGGCAGCCCTGGGGCGGCCACTGATGAAGCCCGATGCCTGCCGATTCGCGAGATCACCCAGTCGCCCCTGAAGACGTCCAATGGCTTTGTGTTTCTGTGCAGGGCGCCCGGGGCGCACCGTGTGCAGATCATCGGGGACTTCACGAAGTGGATTCCGCAGGAAATGAACACGCCGGGCGGGGAAAGCGGGTTTTGGTCCAAGACGTTTTCCATCTCGTCCGGCCCTTACAAGTATCGGTTCATCATCGACGGTGAATGGACGCACGACGTCAACAACCCGGACACGCAGCCGAATCCCTACGGAGGGAAGGATTCCTTGCTCAATGTTGAATGACCGAGAAAAAGGCCCGGCGCACGCTGCGGGATATCGCTCCGCTATTTCTTTCTCCCGCCGAACGCAGCCGGCCTGAAGCCGAAAAGCCGCACTCTGGAAAGCCGCTCGCGTCGCGTGTCATCGGTGTCTACAGCGCCTCGAGCGAGCATTCCTCCGAGTGGACCACCGCATTCCTCGCCAATTTCCTTTCTCTTCAAGCCGTCAAGCCCTTGGTTTTACTGGGCACGCCGGCGTACCGTTCCGAGCTGATTGCACCCTCCGCCGGAGGGCCCGAGCAGGTGCAGGGCCCCGCAAGCACGGAGGCCATCCGGCGCTCGATTCAGTCCTCCACCGGCCCCGTCCTGGTCTCGTTGACAGAGTCCGGGTACCTGCCTGAGGCCTCCGATCTTGCCTTGTTGAGCGACCTCCTAGTCACCTGTTCGCCCGACGGAGCGTCTTGCGAGCGGGCCTACCGGTTTTCCAAGTGGGCCTTTGCCTGGGCGCCGTGGCTGCGCCATGCGCTGATCATGGACCAGGTGCAGGCCCAAGACTTGGCCCAGATCCTGCGGTCTTCCATGGAGGCGATCTACATGACCTTCCTCTCGGCGTCCCTTGCAGTCCTGGGGTGGATTCCCCCGGTTCGAAAGCACCAGGCCTTGAACGACCGCGCCTGGCTCCAGGCGGCCGCCTCCAGTCTCGATTGGGCGGCTCTCAAGCGCGGGTCGTCATGACGAAGAGGGAAGACCTTCAGCTCTTGTGGTGTGAGACAGACTGGCGGACGAGCTGCGAGGACGTGGTGGCGGCGCTCAGGGCCTGCGGGCCGGGCGCCTGGGAGAAAATCCCGCCACTGGAGGACGTGTCCTCCGTGCGCCAGGGGTTTTGGTACCGCACGCGCCGGGGCGCTCAAATTTTCTTCGTGCTTTCAAAAGCCGAGAGCTGGATTCAGGAGCTGGCTGCGCTCGTCATGGAGTGGATGATCCAGCATCCGGATGTCGGCGTCGAAAGCGTCCAGGCCTTTGTGCCGTTCGGCGGGCTTCTCGACCTGCCCGCCGTGCGCAAGCTGTTCCGCTTTCCTCTGCAGTTGTTTTGTTACAGGCCCGTCGCGGACCAAGCCGCCCGGTACGTGATCTTCGAAGCGGTGAGTCCCCGCGGCGAGGCTCCCGCCGCAGAGCCATCCGCCGAGCCCCCCGTTGAAGCTGCGCGAGCCGAACCGCCGCCGGCTCAAGCTGCGGGGCCCCGCCCCATCCGATTCGCCGATGTCAAGCCGACCTCTGCGGAGATCGAGGCCTTCCTGGAGCTCGACGTCGAGCTCGCGCAGTATTTTCAGTCCCACTTCGACACCGGTCCTTAGCCCTTTCGTCTCGCCTCGCGCAGGCCAAATCCCAGATCGCGTCTTGTGTGTGCGAGGCGCACAAGCAGCCTCGCCGGCGGGGCTGCTGCGCA
>CAZPNG010000305.1:0-6542 GCA_964587845.1 uncultured bacterium
CCCGCGCGTGCAAAGGAGGCTCAAGGCCGAACGCCCCGACGTGGTGGTGGCGTTTGGAGGCTACCTGTCCGTGCCCGTGCTCTGGGCGGCGCATCGGCAGGGGATTCCCACTGTCCTGCACGAGCAGAACGCGCGCTGGGGCAGGGCCTCGCGGCTTGCGGCACGCTGGGCTCGCCGCATTGCGGTGAGCTTCGCGCCCCAGGAGGCGCGGGCGGACGCCCGGGTAGTTTTCACGGGAAACCTCATCCGCGCGAGGATTCGTGCCCGCGCGGCCCGGGAAGCTCAAAAAATCAGGCTGGCGGCCGATACCGTAAAAGTAGGGGTTTTAGGGGGGAGCCAGGGGTCGCGCAGCTTGAACCGGCTGGCCGCCCGAGCCCTATCGAGCCTTTTGGCGTGTTTCGAATCCCTGCGCGTGATTCATGTGTCGGGTGAGCGCGACCACGATGAGCTGCGCGATCTGGTGAGCCAGCACGGCTTGCGCTACGAAGTTTGCGCCTGGATCGATGCGCCCGAGGAGTTTTATCCCCGCGTGGACTTGTTGATTGCTCGCGCGGGGTCGAGTTCGCTGGCCGAAGCGGCGCTGTTCGGGGTTCCGCAGGTCCTGGTGCCTTATCCCCATGCCGGCGCGCACCAGGAGTGGAACGCGCGCGTGTTTGCCGACGCGGGCGCGGCCGAAGTGGTGTTGGAGCGCAAAGGCACGGAGACAGCCGAGAGAGTAGAGGAAACGCTGCGTGCTCTCCTGGAAGATGAGGAGCGGCGCCTTGCGCTCTCGAGCCATGTCCTGCGTTTCGGGCCCTGGCAGGGACCCGATCGGCTGCTGGAAGAAGTCCTATCTCTCGTGCACACCGGGGATCAGAGCTTAAGCAATGCGTAAACTATTTTCCGAAAAACAATCCTTTTACTTCCTGGGCATCGGAGGCGTCGGCATGAGCGGGCTGGCCAAGCTCGCCCAGCACCTAGGCCATCCCGTGCGCGGTTCGGACGCGTGCGAGAGCCACTACACGCACCTGCTGGCGGCGCGCGGGATCGTGGTCGATCAGGGCCACCAGCACGCGGTCCCGCCCGACACGACCTGCGTAGTGTATTCGAGCGCAATCTCCTCCACAAACGGCCAACTCCAAGGGGCGCGCGCCCGCGGGCTGCAGTGCGTGCACCGGGCGGAGCTTTTGGCCGACTATTTGAATGACGCGACCACGATCGGCGTCACGGGGACGCACGGCAAGACCACCACCACCCTCTTTACCTACGAATTGAGTCGGGCCTGCGGGTGGAACCCGACCTGCCTTCTCGGAGGCACGGGCGGGCGAGGCCAGGATAATTTTTACCCCGGGGACCTGGCTCACGCTGTCGCCGAGGTGGACGAGAGCGATCGCAGCCTGCTGCGGGTCACTCCCTCGATCTCCGTTCTTACGAATCTCGAAGAGGAGCACGTCGACACGTATCCCGACTTTGAAATTGCGCGTGTGACGGTGCGCACGTATCTGGAGGGCACCCGCCCGCGGGGCGCAGTGGTATACTGGCAGGACGATCCCGTGCTGGAGGACCTGATGAGGTCCGATCGACGCCGCGCGATCGCCTTCGGGTTTTCGGACCGCGCGGACGTCCAGGCGGTCAACTTGGACCCCCGGCTTTCGGGAACGACGTTTGACCTGCGCGTCGGGCCGGCGTGGTTTCACAAGGTGTTCCTGCCGGTGCCGGGGCGGCATAACGTGCAGAATCTGCTGGCGGCGGTGGCGGCGCTCGTTGGGCTGGGGCTTGACGTCAGGCTCGGACTGGATGCGGTGGGGGGGCTGGCGACGCCCGCCCGGCGCCTCGAGCTTTTGTACCGGGGCGGCGAGCGGCTTGTGGTGAGCGACTACGCGCACCATCCCACGGAGGTTCGCGCGGCCGTGGACTCGCTGCGCTTGTTTCATCTGCCGCTGACTTTGGTTTTTCAACCGCACCGGTTCAGCCGCTTTGCGCACTTTTGGCCGCGGTTCGCGGACGTGTTGAGCGGGGCGGACCGTGTCGTGGTGACAGACGTGTACGGCGCAGGGGAGCCGCGCCCGCAAGACCACGATTGCCGGGTGCTCACTCACGCGATTTCGGAGCACGGGTGCCGGGATGTGCACTTCGTGCCGCGCGCCGAGCTCGAGCACTTCTTGACGGAGCAGAGCTGGACCGGCGTCGTGGCTTTCTTGGGCGCAGGGGACATTGCCGACGTGGCCCATGGGGTCGCGAAGGAGTGGAGCGAAAGAGGGGACCTTCATGCCGATTCTCCAAGCGCCTCCGTGGAGGCGTGACGAGCCGCTCGCCCGGCGCACGAGTTTTCAGATCGGGGGCCCGGCCGCGTATTTTTCGGAGCCCGCAAGCGAGCCGGAGCTCCTGTGGGCGCTCGAGGAGGCGGCGGAGCGCGGTCTGCCGCTCGCTCTTCTGGGCGGCGGGTGCAACACGCTGGTCCTCGATGAAGGGTTTCCGGGCCTGGCGCTTTCACTGGCGCGCTTCGAGCCTTCCCGTCTCGAGGTGCGGGCCGCCGATTCACGGGGGAATGCCCGGGTCATCGTTTCCGCCGGCATGTCGTTGTCCCGGTTCTCAAGCGAGCTGGCCCAACGGGGCCTCTCGGGGCTTGAGTTTTTATCCCAGATCCCCGGAACGGTCGGGGGCGCTGTGCGCATGAACGCCGGCTTTTCGCGCGCGGGCGACCGCGCGGAGACGATCGGCCGGTGCCTCGCGAGCGTGCGCGTCCTGACCTGGACGGGCCGGAGAGTGTCGCTCGAACGCTCGGAACTTGAATTCGGATACCGGTGCTCCACCCTCGCGGGGGGCGTCATCGTTGAGGCGGCGTTCGAGCTTGCCCGGGCGCGCCCGGATGCGGTGCGCGACGCCATGAATGAAAATTACAGATACCGCGCCTCTGTGCAGGATCTGAAATATCCCAGCGCGGGTTCGGTCTTTAAGAACCCCGATCCTCCCGCCTTGTCGGTGGGCCGGATGGTGGATGCGCTGGGCCTCAAGGGAACACGCATCGGGGGAGCCAGGGTGTCGGAAAAGCACGGGAATTTCATTGTGAACTGCGGAGAAGCCCGAGCGAGCGATGTGCTTGCGCTCTGCGACCTGATCGAGCGCGCAGTTCTCGAAACGTATGGGATCACCTTGGAAAAGGAAATCCGCATTGTCGGACCTTCCCTTTCATAAAGTCGGGGTTCTGCTGGGCGGGGAGTCGCGCGAGCGGGAGATCTCCTTGCGTTCCGGCGAGGCCATTTGGCGGGCGCTCTTGAAGGCGGGCGTTCCGGCCGAGCGCGTCGTCATGAACGGGACGCCTGAAGAGACCCTCCGGCAGTCGGGCATCGATTTTGCCTTCATTGCGCTCCACGGCCGAGGCGGAGAGGACGGCTCGGTCCAACGCGTCCTGGAGTCTCTGGGCATTCCGTACACCGGCTCGGGGCCCGAGGCGAGCTGGGCAAGTTTTCACAAGGGGGTGTCCAAGCGCAAGTTTCTGGCGCACGGTATTCCCACGCCGCCGTATTGTCTCGCCACGCGCGCGGCGTGGGAAGTTTCGGCCGCGGCCGGCGAAGCCGTCCGGTTGGGCTTTCCCCTTTTCGTCAAGCCCGTGGATGACGGGTCGAGTTTCGGCGTCTACCGGGTGGCCGACGAGCGCGAGCTCGAGCGCGCGCTCCGGGACCTGTTCGACCGGGAGGGACGCGAGGAGATCTTGATCGAGAAAGCCATCCTGGGCAGGGAGTTCACGGTCGGCATCCTGGAGGACCGCCCGCTCGCCGTGATCGAACTCAAGCCCAAGCGCCCGTTTTATGATTTCGAGGCCAAATACACCCCAGGATTGACGGACTACCTCGTCCCGGCGCCCCTTAGCGGGGAGACTGCCCGCGCGGTTCAAGACCTGGCTTTGCGTGTCCACCACGTCCTGGGCCTGGAAGACTTCTCGCGCGTCGATCTCATGACCGACGGGGAGGAGCAACCTTACGTCTTGGAGGCCAATTCCATTCCGGGTTTCACGGCCACGAGCCTGCTGCCCAAAGCAGCGACTGAGGCGGGCGTTTCGTTCGAAGCCCTGTGCCTGAAGATCCTCGAGCTGGGAGCCGGCCACCGTGTCGCGTAAAGGGAGGGCGGGCAAGTCTGCACTTGGGTCTTCGCGCTTCGCAGCGGGCCTTTTGACCCTCGGAGTTTTCGTGGCTCTCACCCTGGCGGGGGGCTGGGCGGTGCGCGCTGCGCTCCTGCAGGATCCGTCGTTGGCGCTCGCGAAAGTCTCGGTCGAGGGGGGCCTTCTGGGCTCGGAAGCCTCGGCGCTGGCAGCGGCGGGCGTCAAGATCGGCGCGCCCCTGTTGACCCTCGATTTGGAGCGCATGGCGGCGCGCCTGGCTCGCAGCTTCCCCTACGCGCGCGTGACGGTCGAGCGCGTGCTGCCTCGCAGCGTGCGGATCGCGGTGGAGGAACGCACGCCTTTCATTCAGATTCAACCGGGCCGCAAGGGCGCCCGCGTGATGGTTGTGGATGGGGAGGGATATCTTGTGGAGCCTCCTCGATTGACTCCCCGCGAAAGCCTGGTGCTGGTGATCGAGGCTGAACGGCGCGGGACCTTGAGTGAACGCGAGAAGCGCTACCGGACCGCAAGTCTCGAGGAGTGGAAGGATCTCAATCGCTTGCTCTCGCGCGATCGCACGCTGTCCCGGTTTGAGCTTACAAGCTTGGAGGTGTCCCGCGAAGGCGCCTATGCGTTGCGCTTTCATCAGGGGTTTATGATTCGTCTTCGCAAGCCCTTTGGCCCGGCCTTGAAGACGCTGGCTGCCGCCTCCTGGTTTCAGGGCGATGAGCCCCTGCGCCTGGAGTATGTGGATCTGCGGTTCGGTGACATCGCGGTGCGGTTCAAAGAGAAGGTGGGGGATGGCGAGAGACCTTTGGATTTTTCAACCGCTCGCTAATCGCCTGGCCCTGCTCGCGGCGCAAGCCAAGCCGCAGGGGGGCATTCAGGCCCTCCGGTTCCTCTCCCTTCCAGCCCGGGGGTTTTCAGGCGGGCGCGTCATTCATCTGGCCGAAGCGCGGCGCACCCTCGGCGCCCTCGCCGCAAAAGCCCAAGCGGACAGGCCGGCGCGCGGCGCCGACGTCCATGTGATTCCGTCCAGCCCGTCGCTTAAGTTTTATCTCTACGGCGCGTCCTGCTCACTCGCGCAAGGCCGCGAGCGGGTGATCCGCGCGCGAGACCTCGAAGCAGTCGGGAAGGAGGTGAAGAAGCACGCCATTCTGCCGCTCGACGAGGAGGTGCTGGAGGTCCGGGCTCGTTCCTGGCGGGTGGACGACGTCGAACCCGTCGTGGACCCCGTGGGGCTCTCCGCCCGCCGCCTCGCGCAGCAGGCCCTCTTGATGACGGCTCCCGCGGGGGAGGCCGATACGCTGCGGCGGCTCTTTGAGAGCCTTGATCTGGACATCGCTTCGTGGGGCATCCGAGTGGCCGAAAGTGCCGGGGTTCTTCGGGAAGAAGAGAAGCGGTCGGGTGTTTGGCTGATCGACGTGGGTTCTTGCGGTACCCAGCTGGCTTATTTCAGCCGCGGCGTCATGCGCTCTGCTCTTGCGGTGCCCGTCGGCGTGGAGATGGTCTCGGGCCATCTGGCCCGCTCGTTCAATGTGTCCCGCGAAGACGCCGAGCGGCTGCATCTTCAGTATGCGGTGGCGGCGCGTTCAGCCGAGCGCGCCTTCGGGGAACGCGTGCCCATAGACGGCCGGGGCGTTCAGCAGGTTCCTTGGGAGGACCTCGCCCGGGCGAGCGAGGCGGCATTCGGAGACTACTTATCAAAGGTGCGTGACGCCATGCAGCCGCTCGCGGCGGCCGAAGGGGCGGATGCCCCGGTGGTGGTCACGGGGGAGGATGTCCTGCGGGAGGGGTTTGCGGAGGCTGCCGCACAGGCGCTCGCTCGGAGCGTGCGCATCGGGTTCGGCAAGCCCCTAGGAGGCGTGCAGGCGCCCCCTGAGCTGGCGAAGCCGGATCACAGTGCCATGGTGGGTCTCCTGGCCCGCTTGGAGGAGGCAACTCAAAAGGAAGCCGGGCACCCGTGGATGAAGACGCGGGCGGGGCGCCTGGCGGACAAGGTGCTTTCATGGCTCGACGAGATTTTTTAAAGGCGCTCCTCGCGCGGGCGGTGGAGCTGAACTCCTCGGACATCCACCTGCGCACCGATTCGCGGCCGCGCGCCCGGGTGGCCGGGGAGCTGACCCATTTGTCCGATCAGCCGATCACGCGGGAGGACATGGAGGGCTTGCTGGCCGAGCTCTTGAGTCCCTATCACCGCAAGGTGCTCGAGGAACACGGCGGCGCAGACCTTGCGGTCGCTCTCGAGGGCTTGGGCCGGTTCCGTCTGAACGTGTTCCGCCAGAACCAGACCTACGCCATGGTGTTCCGGGTGGTGCGCTCGAAAATTCCCTCTTTTGAACAACTCATGCTGCCGCGCATCCTGAAAGATTTCGCCATGGAGCCGCGCGGCCTGATTCTCGTGGCCGGCGCCACCTCGTCTGGAAAATCCACCACGCTGGCTGCCATGATCGATCATATCAAC